>CAZMEN010000012.1:0-26919 GCA_964565335.1 uncultured Algimonas sp.
CACTTGTGACTGGGTGATTGTGCCGGGCCTTTTGGAGCGTGTGCCTGCCTACCGAGGACTCCTACGGGTTTCTGGACTGGGGTTGTTGTAATTATGGCCGCTTCATAAACAACCGCTGCCGTGGGGTCGCGGAGTGACCATAATTGATCCGGTGGATCAATTATAACGCAGCGCCGAAGTCGCAAGACTTCGGCAGTGCCGGTCTCTTCGTGGGTATTGATGGATAATATCAATACTCGGTTCCCTTGCGAAACATTATTTACTTCGGTCTTCCGGTAAGGAGACCGCCCCACGGGCAGTCCTATTTTAAGGATTTAACCTGAAGAAGGCTCGGCACTGGATTGCGAGTTGGACTGAAGGCGTGGGCGCTCTATCCCTTCCCTCGTGTGGTGACGGGCCCGTAGGGTTGGGTGAGACGCTCCGAACCTGCATCAAGGCGCAATTCCTGCTTCGCTTTCCGAGGCGAAGGCGGTATAGGCAGAGCATGAATAGTTTTTTTCAAAACCAAGGCGAAGCGCAGATCCATTATGGGGACTCTGATTTCACGATTATGAAAACGGGCGCTTATGTGACCTGCGCCGTGACAAAGCAGAAAATCCCTTTGGATCGCCTCCGTTACTGGAGTTCAGACAGGCAGGAAGCCTATAAAGACGCGGCTGCGAGCCTCGAAGCGTTTAAAGGTGATTACGCCTAATGCGCGTTTTAGCTCTCAGCTTATTATCTGTATCTTTGCTTGCTTGCTCGCAGGTCGATGCGGACAGCGTGGAGATAGGTCCGTCTACTACGGAAACGCCGATAAAGGTGGCGACTGCGACTCATGAAAAGGGCGTTATTGTCATGGCGTCCACCAAAACAGATGTGGCTGATGTTGTGGCCGCGCCGAGCACAGCGCCCTCAACTGGACCTGTGCCAATTGCCTGTTCCGGTATCGCGAGGCAGGGCGGTTTGGTTATTTGCAAAACCGAGCCAAATGCCAAAGTTAAAATCGCCCGCGGCGAAGATGATTTTTATTTTGAGAATGCAGATGAGGCGGGTGTTTTGCTCGTCGGTTTTGATCGTGATGAAACAACGAATTTTGTTGAATATGCGGGCGACCGCGTGAGTTTTGAATTCTCCAATCGTGACTATGATACATCCCGTATCGACGGCCTGCCAAAAAATATGGTCAACGAATATACGCCCGAAGAATTAGTGCGTATCCGCAAAGCGTCCGCGTTGAAAAAAGAGGGCTTTGCATCTCGCGCAGAGGCAATTGGCTTCAAAGACGGTTTCATCTATCCGATTCAAACAGATTATACCAAAACGACCAACTTTGGAGCGCAGCGTATATTAAACGGTGTGCCTAAACGTCCGCATTACGGCGTTGACTTGGCGGCCCCCAAAGGCACTCCGATTGTTGCCCCCGCTGACGGTATTGTCAGCCTCGCCAGTGATGAAATGTATTTCGAAGGCTCGTTGATTATGATTGATCACGGGCAGGGGCTCATAAGCTATTATCTACATAATGAAGATGTTTTGGTCAAAGACGGGCAAGCCGTTAAGCAAGGCGAGCAAATCGCAACGGTCGGGTCAAAAGGCCGCTCCACAGGGCCGCATTTATGCTGGCGTTTAAAGTGGCGAAACCGTAATTTAGATCCCGAATTGCTGACGCAATGGCCTTCTGAAAGTTCGTTATGACGCCTAAGCCTGAAGACTGCCAGTCCATGATAGATGTCCGCCAAGGCGTGGATGCGCTCGATCGGGAATTGGTGCGTTTGCTTGTCATACGGCAAGGCTATATGCATGCGGCGGCGCGCATTAAGCAGAGCCGTGAGGCAGTCTACGATGCAGAACGCATCGAAGATGTCGTCAGTAAAGTCTTGGTCGAAGCCAAAGTCCACGGCCTGTCAGCCGATATTGCCGAGCCTGTTTGGCGTAAATTAATTGAACGCTGTATCGCGCATGAATTTGATGCGTGGGATACGACAAAGGGTAAAAAATCTGCTTAGAAAGCGTTTCAACTTGATGGGTAATAATAAACGCGGCGAATGAGATTGTCTTCCAACTCATAAACCGTCAAAGCGCTTTGTGATTTATTTTCGCCGTCTTTCGTTGTCCAAGACGCGGTTTCCGTCACCGCCACATAATTGCCGTTAACGCTCCAATCCCGCAACGATCCGCGCGGTAGATTACCGCCTTCGAACCAGCTTTTCATCTCGGCGACCATCGCTTCTTTGCCTGATATTTCGATTTTAATGGCGTCGCCCTCAACACTCATCCACGCAATATCTTCGTGCATTAGCGAGGCCATGCTCTCTAAATCTTGATCGTTCCACGCCGCCGAATAGGGGCTTATAATCGGATGCTCGTTAGGGGCGGATGTCTGTGGATTGCAGGCGGTGAGGCCTAAGACGCTAAAGAGGACGATGATAAGAATGAGTTTAGGATGTTTCATAACTCTACTTATAGAGTGGTTTTGGCCAACGTCTATGTACCCAAAACCATTGCGCCGGAGCGGTCATAATTCTGGCTTCAATAAACCGCGTGACGGCTTCAACCCCGCGCCGGACATCGGATTCGCGGTCACCTTTTATATTAAACTTTATAGGCTCAAAAAACTCGACCGTAAAATTTGCGCCGTCCCGGGTGACAGACATAGGCAGAAGCGGGCGGCCCGTTTTCAGCGCTAACCGTGTGGCCCCCTGCGCGGTCATGGCCTCTTCGCCAAAGAACGGCACCGATAACCCCGTATTAAATTTTTGGTCATTCATAATGGCGACACTGTCGCCCTGTTTCAGCGCTTCCAATAACTCACGGCCGCCCTTATGACGCGATTTTTGAACCAAAAATTTCGTGCCATAGGCTTCGCGTTTCTTGCGTACGCGGGCATCAATATAGGGGTTGTTGATTTTCCGGTAGGTAATGCGCACTGGCAATCCCGATTGCGTGAGAACGGTCGCCATTACCTCCCAATTCGCAAAATGACCGGTTACGATGATGCCGGGGGCGTGGGCTTTGAAAATATCGAGACCAATAACTTTAACGCGTGAGCCTTCAAAAGCTTTGACGCGGTGCATGAGAGGAAACTCGGCAAAGGTTCGCCCAACATTATCCCATTGTTGTTTTAGAAGAGCATTTATCTCCGCATCATTTTTATCGGGGAATGCAATCATCAAACCTTTTCGGGCGATTTTATGTTTAGAGGTCAACGGGCCGATCCCGCGTAGCAGTTTACCGCCAAGCGCCGAGACCCAAGCGAAGGGCCATAAATTAAGGAAACCGCTCACGACATCATATCCCAGAGCTTCGAGGCGCCAGATGATTTTTTTGCGTAAGCGGGGAGCGTCATCCGCCATGATTATTGCGCGGACCGGATAGTCGGGTGTAGCAAGCGGCGGAGCATCAACTCGTCTTCGAAAACGACTTTCACAGGCCAAGCATGAACGCCCTTGCGATACCCTTTGGGGAGGCGGACATGATCTTTTTCAGTCGTAATCAGTGAGGCGTCATATTCACTGGCGAGCAAGAACAGGCTTTCGATTTCGGCGTCGTCATAGGCGTGATGGTCGGCAAAGGGCACTTCTTCGACAATCTCTGCGCCGTGGCGGCGCAGAGCATCGAAGAATTTATTCGGGCGGCCAATTCCAGCGAAAGCATAAAGCTTACCCTTGGGCGGCTCTTTTTGTGGGGCCATATAGGCGGGGATAACGATTTGCCCTTTAATTTGTTCGGCCAAATGCGGGTCAATTTCATAATCAGGGGAGGGCTTCATCAAAATGACGGCATCCGTACGGGATAAAGCATCGGCGAGCGGCTCTCTTAAAGGCCCAGCCGGAAAGACGC
This sequence comes from uncultured Algimonas sp., assembly GCA_964565335.1. Taxonomy (GTDB): domain Bacteria; phylum Pseudomonadota; class Alphaproteobacteria; order Caulobacterales; family Maricaulaceae; genus Litorimonas. Next base: position 3,823 of record CAZMEN010000012.1, read on the forward strand.
ACCCATTGCCAAAGCCTGTCTCTGCATCAACGACGAGTAAGGAAAGCGTTTTTGTAAGCTGCGGATTTTGGTGTCCATCATCCATAACGATGACTTGTGCGCCGTGGGACCGGGCCGCGCGTGCGCCGTCATCTCGGCCTTCGGATACCCAGACGGGACCGTGCCGCGCGAGCAATAAAGGTTCATCGCCAACGTCTTTGGATGTATGGCGTTGATGGACGGGAATTGGGCCTTTTTCCTGTCCGCCATAACCGCGCGTCAAGCCGACGGCGTTGAGTTGCATGCGGCGAAGACTTTGAATGAGGTAAATGACAACAGGTGTTTTGCCAGTTCCGCCCATTGTGGCGTTGCCCACGCAGATAACAGGGATTCCCGCATCAAAGCTTTGTGTGGTTTTAAAACGGCGGCGGACAGCTTTGGCGTAAATCCAAGAGAGTGGCCGCAAAAAAGTGCGTATAATCGGCGCCGCATCACGGCCATGGCGGTGGTTCCAGAATTCAGGAGGCCTCATAACGTTGCCCTCTTGGTATGGGCCTTTGATTTCATCAGCGTCTCCAAGGCCTCTACAGTTCTGTCGAGAACGGCAGAGTTGTGCGCGAGGCATTCTGAGGCCTTCTGGCTCAGAGATTCTAATGTTTCGGGTGTATTCAGCATACTGTCTATTATTTGGGCAAGATTATCGGGCTCTTCAATGGCGAGTATGGCTTTATTTTCGAGGAAGGGGGCATAGATTTCGGAGAAGCTCGAGAAATAAGGCCCGGTGAGTGTTGGAATGCTGAGACGGACAGGCTCTAACGGGTTATGCCCCATTAGCTTTGAATCCAAAGATCCGCCGACGACGGCCAAATTTGCGAGGCTATAAGCCAAACCCATTTCACCAAATGTATCAAAGAGATAGATGTCTGTTTCCGCTGCCGGTAGCTGCCCCTTGGAGCGTATGGAGAATGTCAAATCGGGATAGTCAGCGACGAGCATGCGGGACGCTGAATCGCTAGGGTGGCGGGGAACGAGGACGAGGCAGGCCTTTTTTTTCAGAGATTTTTGGGCGGTGATAACAGTCCCCATTTCTTCAATGTGGATGCTGGCAGCCGTCCAAATTTGCCGCTCACCGATGGACGTTTTAAGTGTGGTACGTTCTTTTTCATGATAAGTCAGCGTCGGCGCATCATATTTTAGATTGCCGAGGACGGGGATATCTGCCTCCAATAATTGACTTAACCACTCGGCCGTTTGTGTGTCAGAGGGCAGAATGACGTCGAAACATTTGAAAATATCTACCGCAAACCGTCGGCGTTTCTCCCACCCTTTCAAGGATTTCAGGTTCATTCGCGCATTGATGAGCGCCATTGGTATATGTTGTTTTGAGGTTTCAAAAATAAGATTCGGCCAGATTTCAGATTCCATCCAGACCGCTAAATCCGGCTGCCAATGTGTGAGGAAACGCGACACATATCGCGGAACATCCAATGGCAGATATTGATGAAAGGCCCGGTCGGGGAGGCTTTCTTCCATTAATCTGGCTGATGTTACTGTGCCGCTTGTCACCAAAACTGAATGCTCGGGATGTTTTTGCAGCATTTCTTTGATAAGCGGGAGCAAAGATTTTGTTTCGCCAACGGAGGCGCCGTGCATCCAAATAAGCGGGCCCTCCGGCCTCTGCATCGCTGTCTTTCCGAAGCGTTCTGACACGCGAAGCGGGTCTTCCTTGTCCGCTTTTGCCCGTTTTCCAAGCCAGAACGGGGCAATTAAGGACAGGACTGTCATCATGGCAGCATAGCGCCGTCTCATAATTTACTTGCACGCTGAGGCAGTATCGCCTCATGTCCCATGGCTTCATCAGCCTGCGCCATGAGCGTGTTCATTTCGGTCTCAATAGACAGGCGTATGACCTCAAGCGTCTCTGCGTCTGAACCCGGCGGAATTGTAACGGGCGTACCCCAGATGATTTTGCCGCGCCCAAAAGGGAGAGGCAGGACAAATCTATCCCAACTGTCAAATTGTTTGCGGCGCGAGACAGAAAAAATGCACGGTAAAATGGGGGCCCCCGTCATTCTTGAAAGGCGTATGCAGCCTTCGTTCAAACGTTGGCGCGGCCCTCTGGGGCCGTCAGGTGTTATGACGACACACCCATTATTTCTGAGGGCGTCAATGATATCAGAGCCTGCTTTCGCGCCGCCTTTGGCTCTGGTGCTACCGAGTTTTTTAGCGGAGCCGCGAATCGTCTTTAGGCCCAAATATTGGGTCGTTTTTGCCACGACAGCTCCGTCCCGAGAGCGCGAAATCAGGACATGAGGCATGGCATAACGCTTCTTCCAAGCCGAATTAAGCATCATAAAACGAGAGTGCCATGTTAAGGCAATCACGCCTTTTCCGCTTGTTATAAAGGGGGCGGCTTGGTCAAAATTCTCTAAGGTCCAGCGCGTTGTGTATTTGATCACAACCATATAGGCGGCGATAAGCCATCCAATGACAGCCGTCACGAAAGAGGAACGCATCAAGCGTTTGAACACGGACCCTCCTCCTGTTAAGTGCAGTTAAGTCCCTTTTCGCTTAGGTCATATGCCTCTTAATCTCAATAACATTGCTGATAGAAAGCAGGCGCGCCGGGAGGCGTTGTGGCACGATCATGGTTTTTTACGGCTATGGCTTCATAATTTCCATGATTTGAGCGGCGGTATGTACCGTTCGGTGCAGCCAAATGCGAAACGCGTAGAGAAGCTCTCTGAAATGGGAATCAAAACTATCATCAATCTTCGCGGGGAAAGCCCGATGGGCTTTTACCTCTTGGAGCGAGAGGCCTGCGAAGCACACGGGATAGAATTGATAAACTTCCGAATGTATAGCCGCGACGTACATAGTTTTGCGCGCCTCAAAGGCGCGCGTGATCTCTTTAGGCGAATCGAATATCCGGCGCTCATGCACTGCAAGTCAGGGGCAGACCGCACTGGCATAATGGGTGTTCTCTATCGCCACTTTATGCTGGGAGAAATGATTGAGGAGGCCGTTCGCGAGCTCTCTTGGCGTTATGGGCATATTAAACAAGGCAAAACAGGCATGTTGGATTATTTTTTCCAAAGCTATATTGCCTATAATGCACAGACGCCTCTCCCTTTTTTAGAGTGGGCCGAAATGATATATGACCCCGCTAAACTGAAAGCAGAATTCAAATCTGGCGGTATGGGAGATGTCCTAACCGAGCGTATTCTGAAACGGGAATGAGGCAGCGGCTGGAAAGCTATGCGAAGCCTTGTCTCAGGCACAGTTTCCACTGTAACTTTCGGCGCTAAGCTTTGAGTAGAATCAGTGAATTTTGCTTCCAAAACTTTTGTTATTATTGAAGCTTGATCGGGCGAGACTGAATTTTAGAGACAAGCCACAAAACTTATATGATTGAACATAAAAAAAGCCCCGATAAATCGGGGCTTTTTTGAAAATATGATGTTCGCCTTATGGGCTAGCAGGATCATCGTCAGATAGAGCGACGGCTGCGAGAGCAACGGCGCCAGCACCAGCAAGAAGCAGAGCCGGAGAACCAAGAAGTCCGCCTGTACCACCACCAATAGCACCGCCACCGACACCTGAAGCGCCAGCACCTGTTGTGAAGTTAAGCCCTGCACCACATGGTCCAGAGACTGATGTCACAATCGCTGTAGCTTGGCTTGCGAGGGAACTTGTACAGTTACCAAAGTTTACAACAGCATTAGCGCCTTTCGTGGCAGTAATGCGATCGCCAACTTGAACAGCGCTATTTGCTTGGGCTTTAAGAAGTTCACCATCACGTTCAATCAGAACGTCACCGTCTAAAGATGATACAAAACCAATGCTATCTTGAGCGAAAGCAGATGTTGCGGAAAGGGCAACGATGCCCATCGCGGTTAAAGATAATTTTTTAAAGTTGCGCATGAAAGTCTTCCGTTTAAGAGTTCACTTCGTGTAATACATAATTTTTGAAATAATTCAAGAGTATTTATACCAAAATATAAAGAAAAAGGTATATAGTTTCAGTTATCTGCATGGGCGGGGGTTAATGTGGTGAAGGTATTGGTCCTGCGCGAAGGTGTCCGTGGACACAGAAACCTAGCTATCTAGCAAATTTAGCTACTGAAGATGCCGGAAAGCTAACCTTATTCGACAGAAAGCAATGTCTCAACCCTAAGGCGTTTTCCTTCGAATTTGTAAGGCTTTGATCGGAATAGAGCTCCCCTAAATATCAACTGAGATTACTTGACCAGTTTTGTTTTAAAGAGAATCAACGCTGTTTTCATCAGGATTTTGAAGTCCAAAAACAAACATATGCGGCTGGCATAGAAAGCGTCATAACGCGCTTTGTTTTCAACTGAAATAAAGCTCCGGCCATTGATTTGGGCCAGTCCAGTAATGCCCGGCTTAACATCATAAATACCGGATTTTTGAAAACGGGCCTTTTCGGCTTGGTCAGCGACAATAAGAGGGCGGGGGCCTACGAGGCTCATTTCGCCGGTCAAAACAGACCATAATTGTGGGAGCTCGTCCAAACTCGTTTTTCTTAAGAATCGTCCAATCGGTGTGAAACGGATATCGTTGTCTGTCGCGACTTCACGAGAGATTTCCTTGGAACAGATCGTCATAGTGCGCAATTTTGGCATGGAAAAGACCTCGCCATTGAGTCCGCGTCTATCTGACCAGTAGAGAGCCGGGCCTTTGGACGTGAGTTTTACGGCAATGCCGGTCAATAAGAGCACAGGCGACAAGAGGATAAGCATGACAAAGGAAACGCAAACGTCAATAATACGTTTAACCGGAGCATAATGCCCTTTTACATATTGATTAACCGCATTGTTAGTAATCACAATATTCGTCCCGTGTGATAATGTACCGTGCATACACGGTCATACCATTGTTTTAATGCAATTATTATGTCAGTAATTGCGCCCACCCATAAAAAACCACAATTATCCAATACAATCAAGGGTTATTAACAAAACCTTAGAATTACCGCTATTCGACGGTCACTGATTTAGCCAAATTACGCGGTTGATCCACATCTGTCCCAAGATGAACCGCCGTATGATAAGCCATTAATTGTATCGCAATTGTGACAATCAGTGGTGACACAAAAGATTCGCAATCTGGCAAAACCAAGACGTGATCGGCGATGTCTTTCCCCGTTTCTGCGCCCTGCTTATCTGTCAAAAGATAGACTTTCGCGCCACGGGCCGAGACTTCTCTGACGTTTGAGATTGTTTTGTCCAGAAGCGGGTCTTGCGCCGCGAGAACAATCACAGGCGTGCCCGGCTCAATGAGAGCAATCGGCCCATGTTTAAGCTCACCAGCCGCATAACCCTCGGCATGGATGTAAGAAATTTCCTTAAGCTTTAAGGCCGCTTCCATAGCTATAGGATAATTCATATCCCGTCCAAGATAGAAGACTGACTTGGCCTGCGATAGCTCGAGGCAAAGCTTATCAATTTGACCATCTAAGCGAAGTGTCTCCCCAACGATGTCGGGTAACTCAGTCAGCGCTTTTGTGAACCGCATCAGCGTGTCTTTGTCCGTAAACTCGGTATGTTCGCTCATCGCGAGGGCAAAGCAAGCCAAAGCGGCGAGCTGGGAGGTAAAGGCCTTCGTGGAGGCCACACCAATTTCAGGGCCTGCATTAATAGGGAGGAAGATATCGGCTTCCCGCGCCATGGTGGATGTTGTGACGTTGACTAGGGCTAAGGTGCTGACATTCTTAGACTTTGCATAACGCAAAGCCGCCAATGTATCCGCGGTCTCGCCTGATTGCGATATTGCTATAAAGAGACAGTTTTCGTCTAAAACGGGCTTACGATAGCGGAATTCAGAGGCAATATCGATCTCAACGGGAATTCCGGCCACTTGTTCAAACCAGTACTTTGCGACGGCCCCTGCATAATAGGCCGTGCCGCAAGCGACGATGAATAGCCGCTTATAGCGAGAGAAATCAATCTGTTCGAACCCTTTTTCGGGTTTGCCAAACTCGTCCATGAAGGTTGCTAAGGTTCGGCCAATCGTAATGGGTTGCTCAAATATTTCCTTGAGCATGAAATGGCGGTAATTGCCTTTGGTCGCTTGAATGATGTTGTCCTGAAGATAGACAATCGGACGTTCAACCACGGCGTCATTCTCGTCATATATCGTATAGCTGTCAGGCGTTAGTACCGCCCAATCACCTTCTTCGAGATAGATGAGTTTTTTACTCAACTGTTCCAAGGCAATGGCGTCTGACCCGATGAACATTTCGCCGTCGCCGACACCTATGGCCAGGGGCGAGCCTGCGCGGGCACAATATAAATTGTCCGTATGGCCATCAATAAGCAGACCCAGAGCATAAGCCCCTTCCAGTCTCTTTAACGCCTGGCTGAAAGCCTCTTTGGGCGGCAGACCTTGTTCCAATAAGCCGTTCATCAAATGCGCGACGATTTCCGTGTCGGTTTCTGATTCGATCTCGGGCGAGTGTTCCAGATTGTCACGAATGCTGGCATAATTTTCGATAATGCCGTTGTGAACAATACTCACGCGCCCTGCGATATGTGGATGAGCATTGGCTTCACTTGGAATACCGTGCGTAGCCCATCGCGTATGGGCGATACCGCTTTGCCCTTCGACCATATTGTCTTTTAAGGCCTCTTCGAGCTTCAGGATTTTCCCTTCCGCGCGCACACGTTTGAGGGTGCCGGAATCAAGTAACGCAATACCAGAACTGTCATAGCCGCGATATTCAAGCCGTTTTAACCCATCAACAAGACGGGAGGTAACTTGAGTTCGTCCGACAATACCTAATATTCCACACATACAATACTCACAATAATCGCGTCTTTCGACACGCAAGTCCCTCAATCAAAATGCTTATTCGCCCGATGAAAGCCTATGGCATGTCCGGAAAATTTTGCAAGTCGCAAGATATTATAAGGTGAAACCGGTCTGATCAAATCGCGTTTCAATCGTGCAATTCGCAATCAACAGGGCTTTTAGCGAGAATTTTTAGTCTCTTGGATTAATTTAAATCGTTTATCCTGTCTCTTACAGGTCTTTACTCATTCGTTTAATTAGGGCGCAGGCTTGCTCTCCGATCTCGCGGTGGGTTTGGGCAAAGGCCAAGACCGCTTCTAGATACCCGATTTTGCTGCCGCAATCATAATCCTGACCTTCATAGACATAGGCGTGAAACATTTGGTCTTCCATAAGTCTTGCCATAGCATCAGTGAGCTGAATCTCGCCGCCTGCACCGGCTTCCTGATCGCGCAGTAATCGCATTAGCTCGGGCTGAAGGATATAGCGCCCGGTGATTTTCAAATTTGACGGGGCGTCTTCACGTGCCGGTTTTTCAACCATGCCGTCCATTTTTATCAAGGTGCTTGACGTGTAATCTTCTCCCGCTTTGGGTTTGATGACGCCGTAACTGGAAACACGCTCTTCTGGGACAGCATCAACGGCAATAATATTCCCGCCAACGTTATTATAAGCGTCCATCATCTGTGCCAGACAGCTACGTTCAGACTGTATAAGGACGTCCGGTAGCAAGACTGCGAAGGGTTCGTCGCCCACGACATCTCTGGCGCACCAGACGGCATGACCTAAGCCTTTTGCGGCTTGTTGCCGAATAAAGCTCATAGAGCCTTCACGAGGTTGTTTAGATTTCAGGTGGTCATAGATATCCATCTTGCCCTTGCGATGGAGGGCATCTTCGAGCTCATAAGCGCTGTCAAAATAATCCTCAATCGCGCTTTTTTGGCGACCGGTGATAAAGACAAAATGCTCAATGCCCGCTTCGATGGCTTCGTCCACCACATATTGTAGGGCCGGACGGTCAACGACAGGCAGCATTTCTTTTGGGATGGTTTTTGTAGCGGGCAAAACCCGTGTCCCAAACCCAGCGACAGGTAAGACTGCAATGCGAACCGGTTTCATAAAGCCATCCTTTAATCAGGCCTTCAAACAGGCCTTTATACGGGCCGCCCTATATTCGCATAGGTGAAGCCGTGGGCTTTCATAGTCGATGGTCTATAAATATTACGTAAATCTACGAGCACAGGCTCTTTTAAAAGAGACTTTATGCGCTTTATATCCAAAGCTCGAAACTCATCCCATTCGGTAATGATGACGACGGCATCGGCCCCGTCCATACAGCTGTAGGAATCATCGCAATACTCGACATTCTTGAGCAGAGACTTGGCCTCTTTCATGGATTCAGGGTCATAGGCTCTGATTTTCGCGCCCGCCTCAATGAGGCGCGGAATAATCGTCAGAGAAGGCGCGTCGCGCATATCATCCGTATTGGGTTTGAAAGCCAAGCCGAGCACTGCGATAGTTTTTCCTGTGACGGCGCCGCCTTTATTGTGACCATCAACCGCCTTAATCACTTTGTCGGCCATGTTGGATTTACGGCGTTCATTCGCGTCAATCACCGCTTGGACAATCGTCACAGGCGTTCCGGCTTCATCTGCGGTGCGCGTCAAAGCCAGCGTATCTTTGGGAAAACAGGAGCCGCCATAACCGGGGCCAGCATGTAGGAATTTTCCTCCGATTCGTTTGTCTAGCCCAATACCGCGGGCCACTTCTTGTACATTGGCCCCGACAGCTTCGCATAAATCTGCCATTTCATTGATAAAGGTGATTTTGGTCGCCAAAAATGCATTGCCTGCATATTTAATGAGTTCTGATGTACGTCGGGTCGTGAATAATATCGGCGTTTCATTGATAAAAAGCGGGCGGTAAAGTGACCGCATAACGCGTTGCGCCTCTTCATCCTCTGTTCCGACCACGACCCGATCAGGACGCTTAAAATCATTAATCGCCGCCCCTTCGCGTAGAAATTCAGGATTGGAGACGACGGCAAATTTCTCTTTGGGAACGTGTTTTGCGATAATCGCTTCGACTTCATCGCCTGTACCGACAGGAACGGTTGATTTGGTTACAATGACGGTAAACTTCGCCTCGCTTTTCGCAAGATTTTCGGCGATTTCTTCGGCGGCGGCATAAACATAGCTCAAATCGGCATAGCCGTCCCCGCGCCGTGAAGGCGTTCCAACGCCAATGAAAACGGCGTCTGCATGGGTCATAGCTTGAGATAGGTCGGTGGTGAAAGATAGGCGTTTTGACTTAACATTCTTCGCAACGAGGACATCAAGCCCGGGTTCGAATATGGGGATGCCGCCATTATTAAGCGTGTCAATTTTCGCGGGATCTTTATCAACGCAAATCACGTCATGGCCGAAGTCAGAGAAACAGACACCGGAAACGAGGCCCACATAGCCCGTACCAACCATTACAACACGCATGGATAACCCTTATCAAACCGCCCGATATGTACAGCATTATATAGGCTGTGAGAGGTGGCAATCCTAGCTATCATTTACAAGTAAATTGTAACGTTACGGTCAGGTTCAACGGCCGCGAAGCCTAGGTCTGAGTGTGTTTTGTGTCTCGCACATCTTATTACGCTCATCATGTTGTCAGCCCAAAACTCATGGTCTACGCTCGGCATTGCTACAAAAATTGGAGTGGTCTGAAAAGGCGGGATTGGTTTGCGAGATTTGACTCAAGGCCGCAGTTTATGGTCGGATAATGCATGAAGAATAAGTGGGAAGATAAAGTCCGAAAGGTGCTGTTCCAACTCTCGCGTTGGTGGTGGCTCATCGTTGTCTTTGCCTTGCTGTGTTCTGTGGCGGCTTATTTTTATACCCGCACTCTGACGCCCATTTACCAAGCCTCTGCCACAATTGAAATTCAAGACCCGGATGAGAGCGGTTTAATCACCAATTCCGCTAAGTCATTGAATGCAGAGGAATATTTGGCGACGCAGCTTTTCCGTATGAAAAGCAGTGGATTAATCGAGCAAATTATTGCGTCTGAAACTCTGTTGGATAACCAAGACCTTCAAACCCAAGCGGGGATTGAGGCGTCGGAACCGCTCACCCTAAAAATGGCGAAAATGGTCGAATTTTTACGGGTGGGCCTTGATGTGTCCTATTTGGGCGACAGCCGAATATTGCGGGTGCGCTTTACGAATGAGAGCCCTGATTTGGTTGCGATGATACCGAACCGCCTTGTTGAGACTTTTGAAACAAACATCGTTGTCGCGGACGAAACAGTTGTTCAATCCGAACAGGAAGAACTCGAAAACCGCCTTCAAAGCGTCAAAACCCGACTGGAAGAATCAGAGCGCGTCTTATCCGTTTTCGTTAAACAGACTGATTTGCAAAATCTGCCTGCCACAGGGTTTGAGTTTGACCCGTCTGATACGGAAGAAGCCCGCCGCCTTCAGCGTTTGATGGATGAAAATGAGAGTTTGGCGCGGCAAATCGAGACGGCTGAGCGTCGCGTCGAGGCCCTGTCGAAAGGACAAGCTTCGCCCATCTTAATGGATGACCCGGAAATTAAAAAGGTCATTGAAATCAAGCGGGCTTATGAGCGTAAATATGAAGAAGACTTGGGTATCTTCAAAGAAGAATATCCGGATATGGTTGAGCTTCGTATCAAGATTGAACAGTCCGATGAGGATGTTGACCTCATCTATGAGCAAAAGCTGAAATCAACGGAGTTTGAGCTTGAATCACTCCGTGACCAACTCGCTTCGGTTGAGAGCCGTATCCAAATGTCCACCCGAGAGCTCAATGTCATCAGAGAGGCCTCCGTTGATTATAACCGCCTGAGATTGGATGTTGAAACGAATAAGGCCGAGTATAATGGTCTGCTCGACCGTGTGAAATCTAAGGCCTCGCAGGAAGTCCCAATCATTCCGGCTGTTAATATTCTGGATTTGGCGCAGAAACCGACCAAACCGATTTATCCAAATTTACGGCTAAATATTCTTTGGGCCGCTCTGGGGTCATCCTTTCTCAGCTTTTTAACGATTGTTTTTATCTCCATCCTTGATGACAGGATTTCTTCTCCTGATAGTGTCATTGACCGTTTGGGTATGCGTTTGCTCGGCGTAATCCCGAAAATGAAAACTAAAAACATTACGGTAGATCTTTTGTCAAACCCGCTTTCGCCGACTGCGGAGGCTTATTCGACAACGCGTACCAAACTCGAAAAAATTCTGTCTGTCTACACGCATACCCCTTGCGTGCAAGTAACTAGTACGCGTGCAGGGGAGGGTAAGTCCGTTACCTCTTTAGCGCTCAGCAGAAGCTTTGCGGTCATTGGCCGAAAAACGCTTCTGATTGACGCGGATTTGCGTCTGCCGTCCTTTCAAAACAACGATACATCCTCAATCGGGTTGGCAGGACTGCTTGAAAATGGCGGTGATGTGGAAGATCAAATCCAGTCGACACGCATTGAAAATCTAGATTTGTTAGAAGCGGGAATAGAGCCAGATGATCCGGCGCGATTGCTTGCCTCTCAAGAACTAAAGGATATTTTGGCGCAAGCACGCCAAATGTATGACGTTATCATTGTTGATGGGCCGCCTGTTTTGGGGTTGTCCGATGCGCTCTTGCTGGGCGGTGTTTGCGATGAAACTGTGATTGTCACGCAATCCAATACATTGCCGGCCCGCGCAGTCATAACAACTATTCAGAGTTTGAAGCCGGCCTGCCGCCATATCGCGGGATTAATTATGACCAAATACCGTCCTTCCCATGGTCGCCACTCCTATCATTATTCGCGTTACAGCTACGGCAAACAGGCCACGGAATACGGCAAGAATGCGCAAGGGTTGTTTAGAAATAAGCCTAAGAAGCGCGTTCATTTGGGGCAAGAATAATGGCCTACGTGCTGATGCAAAGCCCAAAGGGTTTAAAACTCTGCATTCAGCGTGAATTTTTATTTTGCAAAGGCGTTGCGTCAGCCTTATCCCGACGATGAGATGATTAAACTCTTTAAAAAATCGAAGACCGATAAAAAAGGCACCTCAGGAGGCTACCAGGGCCCCGCTGAAGGCGCTTATGTCATTGGTGATGTTCACGGCTGTTTCGATAAGATGATATCCTTATTGAAGAATATTCGTGATGATATTGCCCGAGAATATCCTGATATTTCCAATCTAGCGCAAGACGACCTACCGAAAATTATTTTTTTGGGCGACTTGATTGACCGCGGGCCAAAGTCAAAAGAAGTATTAGAATCACTGATCAGCTTTAATCCGAGCTATGCGCGCCCCATTTACTTAGCCGGAAATCATGAGGAAGTTTTTATAAAAGTCCTGGACGGGGATATAAACAGTTTGAGGTTTTGGTATAAGTTTGGCGGACGGGAATGTATGCGCAGTTACGGCGTTACCAATCTCGGTCTAATTCACCATAATCCGGAAAACCTTCTCCATAAGTTGCAAGGGCGTGTGCCGAGAGCCCATTATGATTTTGTGACATCTTTTCGGAACTATTATCTGGCAGGTGATTACTTGTGCGTTCACGCAGGGATTAAGCCAAAAGTGGCCTTGGACAAGCAAGATGAAAAAGACTTTCGCTGGATTAGAGAGTCATTCCTAAGCTATAAAAAACCGCACCCATATCGCATTATTCACGGCCATACGATCAGTGAAGAACCCGAAGATTTGCCCAACCGTATCGGCGTTGATACTGGGGGTTATAAAGGTAATCCTTTGACGGCTGTTTTCATCAGGAATGAGGCTGTTCGATTTATTCGATCGGACTCGTAATCTGTCTGAGTTGTCATTGGCTGGGCGCTTAAGTTAACAAATTTTGGATTTGTTTTCGAATTTTCTATCCACTGTTAATTGTTTTAAAAAACGTCGCATTCTCACATTGTATCTGTATATTTATCAAAGAGGTGTGTGGGGCAGATAATCAAAAGGGTTTAACCTGTTATGAAACTGTTCTTATCGGTCTTGTTGGGCTTCGCTGTCCTGTATTTTCTGGGCCGCCCCGCTTTGTCTTGGACAATGGCAAAAGACAGTCCCGAGATTGCCCTATCTATAGACGGTAAGGGCAGCCGGGTTTTATCTCTAATGAACCGAAAAGCTTTGGAAACTATTTCTGAAGAAGCCGTACAAAAAGACTTAGCGGCTCGCGCCAAAAAAATTCTAAAACGAGCCCCGCTTTCGGACGCGGCTATTTTACATCACGGTTTTATCGAGTTTGAAAATCAGAATTTTGAACAAGCGGAAATTTTGTTCAAAGCGGCGCAAAAACGTAACCCACGTAGTAGAGGCGCGGCTTTGGGGCTCTACAATATTGCCCTCCGCAAAGAGGAAACGATAAAGGCGCTAGAATTATACAATGTCTACATAAATTTAGAGCCTGACACATTCCAAGAGCAGTTACCTGTCCTATTAGCCCTATCCGATTTCCCCGTTATGTGGCCGGCTTTTGATTCAATTTTCAAAAAAGATATTTTTTGGGCCAAGGATTTTTACAGCGCTTTAGTGCAGAAAGAGGGCACTGCGCCGCGCCTTTCGGCTTATTTAGCAGAGGCGGGCGCGGGTAGCCCTAATTATGCTTTGAAGCAGGAGCAGATGCAAAGCTTGCTCTATTCCAACCTGATGACCCTGAAAGATTTCGCCCAAGCCCATTCGATTTGGGCGCGTATTCAGTCAAAACAGGGGACTCCTGCTCCCGCTATATATGATTCAAAATTCGAAGGTTTACCCGGATCACTGCCTTTCAACTGGCAAATCTATTCCTCCGCAAACGGATATTCGGAGTTTAATCGAGGGGGAGGATTAATTTTATCGGGCGCGGGTAACTCCGATGGTATATTTTTGACTCAACAATTTATTGGAGCGCCGCCCGGACAGGCATATAGGCTTAATATAACAGCGGAGGGTCAACTAAGAAAAGATAATGGTCCTTTTACAGCGCGTATTGCCTGCGCCTCTGGGGATAGACAATTAGCCAGCTTATCTATCACAGAGATAGAGGGGGATGAGCAGTCATTCTCGCAGGATTTCGCTGTCCCGGAAGAAGACTGTATGCCGCAAAAAATACAATTCTTTGCCAATCAAGGGGCCTACCCCTCTCGCGCCGAGATTATTCTCAAAACTATTAGCCTGACACAAATTCAAAACGTCGAAGATTAGAAACAAGATAAATAAGACCGCATTATGCTCTCTCTTTTCTATAAATTCCGGACGATGTCCTTTCTGCTGTTGTGTTGTCTATTAGGCGGGACGAGCCAGTATCTGTTCGCCCCGAAGCTTATCTTATATGCCGTCTCACTGCTGATTATTTGTTGGACAATTTGGCAAGTTGATTTGTCTGATATATTGTCAAAATCCAAGGTTCTTTCTTTGATCGTTCTGGGCTTTATCGGCTTTGCCCTTATTCAACTCATTCCGCTCCCGCCGTGGCTTTGGACGTCTCTGCCGGGCCGAGAGACGATCGCAGAAGGCTATGCTCTGCTGCAAATGCCTTTACCTTGGCGTCCGATTTCTATGTCGCCAGAGAAAACGCTTTTTTCTCTTTCCAACCTCTTACCGCCTATCGCGATATATTTGATGGTCGTTCACCTCAGTGATAGTGACGAGCAGAATACGGCGATTTGGGGACTCCTTTTCTTTGCAGCCTTTACTGTTTTCCTAGGTTTTATTCAGAAGTTCAGCCCCGATGGGCCTTTCCATTTTTACGATGTGACGAATGAAGATTTGGCCGTAGGATTTTTCTCTAACGCCAACCATCAAGCCACGCTTTTATTAATGGCTTTACCCTTCGCTTTTGCTTTTATGTACAAAGCGCTCACGCCGGATGAATCTTATATTGAACCAATAAATAAACGCTCTGTTGCTGCGATTTTGATGATTATAGCCTTTATTATCGGCTTAATGCTCAACACATCCGTGGCCGGATATATGCTGATGATCTTTGGTGTTATCATGTCGGTCTTGGTCCTCTCGACGAAGAGCGGATTCCGGCTCAATCCGAAAATACTTTTACTTATCGTCGTGCTGGCGCCCTTCATTGGCCTAGTTTTGTTCGATGCTTTTAATTCGATTTTGAGTGTGGGCGTTGTAGCCGAAAAACTGGCGGTTACTGGGGAAATGTCTCGAGGATTTATTTATCGCCAAACCCTCGAGATCATGCCGACATATTTAACTGCGGGCGCAGGATTAGGCGCATATCCTGAGGTTTACCGTCTTTCTGAATCGCTTGATAATATCAATAGTGTATTCGTCCCCCACGCCCATAATGACTATCTGGAAATTCTGGTCGATATGGGGGTGTTTGGCGGCCTTCTTGTTGCGGCGTTCTGGCTGTGGTGGGGCAAGACTTTACTGACCCTTGGCATCAGAGGGCGCGACGCCAGCGTCGTCGCCAAAGCGGCTCTACTGGCTTTGCTGATGGTTCTGCTGCACAGCCTAGTAGATTACCCATTACGAACCCTGGCAATCAGCACTCTTTTCGGCTTCTCGCTGGGATTAATCGTCCGCAGACGCGTTTAATTGCTCGCACTATTTCGCTTTTTTGTCGTCTGGGAGCTCATTGATTTGTACGGGCATATGATGGCGAAGTGAGGCCACAGCCGCTAATGTGGCGGCGGCCACGCCGTAAATCTCAGAGAACGGAATGAGCGGTTCGCCGCCTTCATTCACGCGATTGATAAATTGCGTGACCATTTCGGTCTGGCCTTTATTCTGAATTGCGCTTTTTTCAACATCAGGCTTTCCGCCGGAGCGATAAGATGAGGTGACTTTAAAATCATCAATCACATGGCTTGTGCCGTCTTGGAAAATTTCAATATATTCTTTGGACAGTGATTTCGCGCCATTGGCAAAATAATGCACCGTGCCGATGGAGCCGTTTTCATATTCAATGTTAATGGAGACTGTGTCTTCTGTACCTGATGCCCCGCGCATTGAAGAGGCATAAACGCGTGTCGGAAGGCTACCCGTCAAAAAGGTGATGAGGTCAATAAAATGGCAGCCTTCGCCGATGATGCGGCCGCCTCCAACTTCCATATCCTGTATCCAGCTATCGGCGGGAATATTGCCGGCATTAACGCGGTAGGTTACTGACATAGGCGTTGAACCAAGCGCGCCTTTGACATTTTGTACATGGGGCGCAAAACGGCGATTAAAGCCTACCATGAGGTGCTTGTCGCTTCCTTTATAAGCGTCCGCAATATCTTGGAGCTCTTCCGTCGTCAGGCATAACGGCTTCTCGACATAGACATTTTTTCCGGCTTTCAATCCGTCCAAAACATAGGAAGCGTGCGTGTCATGGCGTGTGGCGATGAAGACCGTAGATGTCTCGGCATCCGCAAACACTTTGGACGGATCATCGCTGCAATAATCAAAATCATATTGGTCTGCAACGCGCTGTGACGTCGTGCCTGAATTAGTCACGGCCCCGCGTAAATTAAGCGAATCGATTTTTCCGATATTGGGCAAAAGGAAACTTTGCGCATAGCTGCCTGCGCCAATGAAGGAGACACCATTATTCGCAGCTGCCGCTTTTGGCGGGTCTTTGACTTCGGACAGAGCAGATGGCTTTTCTATGTCATAGGATAAAAGAACGCCGAAGTAAGGCTCTGTGCGTCCGAGGATAAGCTCATACGCCTCAGCCGCTTTTTCAAATTCAAATTCGTGAGTGATAAGCCCTGCGACATCAATGTTTTCATTTTCGATCAGCTTATGGAAAGATTGCATATTGCGCTTCTCTGTCCAGCGAACATAGGCGGCAGGATAATCAATACCTTTATCTTCGAAGTTAGGGTCGTACCGTCCGGGCCCGTAGGAGCAGGACATACGCAAGTCGAGTTCTTTGCGGTAATAATCTGGATCGCGCTCAAACCCTGTCGGCACAGCGCCAACGATAATAACCGAGCCGCGCTTGCGGCATATACGGCCAGCGAAGTTCACGGGATCGAGGCTAGACGTACCTGCCGTAATGATAACGGAATCAACGCCCAAGCCTTGGGTCATGTGGTCAATTTTTTCAGCCAAACCCGGCGTGTTACGCGTAAAGGCCGCGTCGCAGACGTGGTCCGCCGTGCGCTCGACCGTTATGGGGTCTATGTCGATACCGATAACTTGCACGCCTGCGGCTTTCAGCATCATGCCTGTGAGTTGACCGATGAGCCCGAGCCCGATAACGGCGCAGCTCTCACCAAGGTTTAAATCAGCGCGGCGGATGCCCTGCATCGCAATCGCGCCCAGCGCGTTAAAGGCGGCGGTGCGCATGTCTGTGTCTTTGGCCAGTTTGACGGCCAAATTGACAGGCACGGATACATATTCAGCATGACTAGCCGTATTGCCGGCACATGCAACGAGGTCGCCAACATGGAAGTCCTTTACATCATCGGCCATTTGGATGACTTCGCCTGCGCAGCTATAGCCAAGCGGTGAATAAGCATCGAGTTTTTTGATAACCGTACGGTAAGTTTGAACTGGGCCTTGCGTGCGGAGCACATCAAAGACTTGCTTGGCCTGTTGCGGTCGGGCACGGGCTTTCCCGAGCAGGCTTTTACGGGCTGTTGCGACAGTCGAGCTTTCCGTACCTGCACTAATCAAAGAGAAATGATTGCGTACCAAAACATGGCCAGGCGGAATCATCGGCAAGGAGACATCCCGAATTTCGATCTGACCTTTTTTCAATTTTTGCGTAAGTTGTTGCATGATAAACCTGCGTTGTAAGAGTGTTCGGCGATGGGTAAGGCGCGTTAAAGCGCGGGAGATAACCCATCATTCTCAATGAAAATTCGGTGCCAGATTTGGAAGACCAATAATTGCCAAATATGATTGGCGAAATAGTCTTCTTTCTTTTCTTCACTTTTCAAAAGTTTGGCGATGGTATCCGGGTTAAAGATGCCTTGCTTTTTAAGATGGTCACGACCCAATAATTCGTCGACCAAATGTTTCAATTCATTATTGACCCAAGACTGAATCGGCGCGCCAAATCCGCTTTTTTTGCGCCAGATAATGTCATGCGGCAAATGGGGCTCCATCGCCTTTTTGAAAATATGTTTTCTTTGGCGCTTATAGATTTTTTGGTCGACGGGCAGATCCCACAGATTAGCAAATAACGCGTCGTCAATAAGCGGAACGCGTACCTCGATAGAGGCTGCCATACTCATCCGATCCGTATAAGTAAGGTTCAAACAAGGCAGGAACGTCTTGGCATCGACATATTGTATTCGGTTGAGAAGCGGCTGCCCTTCAGCGCGGTCAAAATAATCGCGGTGATAGCGGTAAACATCTTCGCGGCAATAGGCGTCATAAAACTCTTCGGTGAAAAGGGATTTGTGCTGCTCAGGCGAGAAGTATGTCAGCATTTGCAGATAGCTGGATAATTCATCACCTTTGACAGAACGAAGAAATTTTTTGGCGCTACGCAAGACTGAATGACTGCCGCCGGGGATCAGATCTCCTGTGCGCGTAGCAAGGGATTGCAAGGGGCGCGGTAATTTGCGGAATGACGACATCAACTTAATGGCCAAATGACGAGGATAGCCTGCGAATAATTCGTCGCCGCCAACGCCGCTCAGCAATACGGTCAATGTTTCTTTCGCTGCGCGGCTGACAAGGAATGTCGTAATGGCGGCGGGGTCACCAACAGGTTCGTCCATATGCCAGACTAGCTTCGGCAGAAGTGTTTCTAGGCCGTCGCTCGTAATATCGATTTCGTGATGTTTAGAGCCCAAGCGATCTGCCATTTCTTTGGCGTATGGCCGTTCATCCATCAGAACATCAGCTTTAAGGTCTTCTTTTTTGAAACCAATGAAATAGGTCTCGAGCTGTCCTTCTTGGTGTTCATCCAAGAAATGGCAGACGGCAGAGGAGTCAACACCGCCGCTAAGGAAAGAGCCAAGGGGTACATCTGATATAGATTGCCCGACCACCGCTTTTTGAACTTCGGCTGCAACGCGTTCCGCAGAGTTGTCAGCCCATTTTTCGGGGTTTTCCGATGGCACACAGTCCCAATATTTATGAAGACGCAGTTCTTCGCCTTGCATTTCTAGGAAATGACCCGGTTCCAGTTTGTGAACATTCTTAAACATGGTGCGCGGGAAGGGCGCGGTTAAGAATGTCATGTGGAAGGGCAGGGTATTATAATCAGCTTCGCACGGCACAAGACCTGAGGCGAAGAGCGCTTTCGCTTCTGACGCAAAAACGAGTGTATCGCCCTTTTTGTAGTAATAGAGCGGTTTAATGCCGAGACGGTCAACTGCGACGAATAAAGATTTCTTTTGCGTATCCCAAATCGCGAAACCAAACATGCCGTTCAGATGGTTCAGGCAATCTTTGCCCCACTGTTTATAGGCATTAAGCAAGACTTCGGAGTCAGACTCCGTTTTGAATTTATGCCCTTTTTCCGTGAGTGTTTTGCGTAATTCTTTGAAGTTATAAATTTCGCCGTTGAACACCATCCAATGCTGACCATCGGTTGAGCGCATAGGCTGCGCCCCGCTCTCTATGTCGATAATCGCCAAGCGGCGAAAGCCAAACCCTATATTCTCATCGACGTGATATTGTCCGTCGTCGGGCCCGCGATGGACAATAGAACCCATCATGGATTGAATGCGTTGTCCTTTATCCTCTTTGGACAAAGGCGAAATAATTCCGGCAATTCCACACATTCGGTAGCCCCTAAAGGTTGGTTACGTTAAGCGACGCTATATGCGCTAGATTAAGACGATTGAACAGCAGAAGTCATATATTCGCCTAATTTTTTGGCGATGACTTCTTGGCTAAAGTTTTCACGAACATAGGCGGCATTATAAGCGGCAATTTTATTCCGATAATCTGAATCTGAGAGTAAGTTTTTGATTGCCTTAGATAACGCGGCTGTGTCCCCTGGCATGATAACTTCGCCGTTCTCGCCAGTAATCACAAAATCGCGCATAGCCCCTACGGCTGTGCATACAACAGGTTTCCCCATAGACATAGCCTCTAATACCGCCATTGAAAAACCTTCTGAATAAGACGGCAAGACCAAGAAATCGCATTGTCTCAAAGCTTCAATTTTTGCCGTTTCATCCAAAATGCCGACATAGTTATAATGCGTATCAAACTGTCCTTTGATGAGGTCTTGATAAAGTGCCTCAGGGTTTTCATCGGGAAGCGCCTCGCCTGTGGCTTGGTTATGCAATACATTTGTTTCTTTTTTGAGCTTAGCGCCCGCGAACTTGAATGTTGCATTTGGAAACTCAGACGAAACTTCCGGAATAGTTTTCAATAATTCATTATAGCCTTTGGCTTCTGACAAATGGCCAAGAAACAAAATTTCACCCGAATTGTAATCGGCGGGTTTCACAGCCTTATATTTTTCGACATCAATCATATTTGGGCAAACGGCAATACGGTCTGCTGGCGCAAGATCTTCAAATTGATTGGCGAGGGAAGGGGCTTGTACTAAGCTCCAACTTACGCGGTGGCAGGCCCATCGAATGATTGCGATTTCGAATTTGCGTGCGTGCTCTAACCGGTTTTTAAAATGTCCAGCCCGCATATGGGTGATAACTTTTGCTCCAAACATGCGTGATATGGCAATGCACCAGACATCCCGCCCGAGCCAGCCGAGTTTTGTCGCGGTCACAAAATAATAAACGACCTTGGGGCGTGTTGTGATGAGTTTTTTGAGGAGGCGGGTTACGAAGATGATAAAGGCCCACAGCATGGCAATGCCCGGCCGACCTTTATTGACATTATGCTTGCGAACATTGGTCGATAAAAAAGCCAAATCGACTTCATCCTTAAGCGGAGAGTCCAAGAGCATTTTTATAGCCATTTCCGGCCCCGAATAAGGAGGCGGGTAAGGGCCGATAACAAGCGCTTTGATCTTTTTGGTCATGTCAAACCGTCGGAGACGAACGTCTTAGTTCTTACGACACCAGATGAATTGGTAGAAGCCCAGTGAACGTGCCAAGGAGCGCTCAAACTTTTTCGGTAAACCGACAGGGAAATGCGCTTTACGAGCCCGCTCGACTGTAAAGCCGGCTGTCTCCAACATAGACTTCATCTCTTTGAATGTTCGGATATAGGCAATTTCGCAACCGGGACCATCTGTACAATGATGGGGCCATGTGTTCCAACTTATGTAGTCGCGGCCACGCGCCTTGTAATTTTCGTAATGTTCTTTCCAAGGTTCGTTCAAAGACATACCGAATTTAGCTTTCAGTCTCGCGATTGCAAAACGAATGCGCATCAGCCCTTGAATACGAACCCAATAGTTGAATGAATTTTTCGCATAGAACATGACCATAAACTCGCCATTTAGACGGATGACGCGGTTCACTTCTTTTAAAGTTTGAAGCGTATCAGGCGTATGGTGGAGAACACCATGAGAGGATACGAAATCAAACTGTTCATCTTCAAAAGGTAACGATTCCGCATTGCCAACATGAGTCTCGCCAGCAAATCCCCGAAAATCAAGATGCCTTTTCGTGGACGCTGCGGCCATGGGCGTTAGGTCAAGACCTGTAAAGCTTTTGGCATGTTCAGCCCAGCGCGTCGCATCGGCGCCAAGACCTAAACCGATTTCAAGTACATCTTTGCCTTTGGCGCTTTCCCAATCGACGATGTGGTCAAGGTGATGTTCTTTATCATAACGAAATTCGCGATAGGCTGCGAAGAATTCAGCGGTCTGTCTTTCGACTGATGGATTGATGAAATGCTCTCCGCAGACATTGTCATCCCAGAAGTCATGAACCTCTTCCACTGTGTGATTAGACAATGGTGTCTTAGACAGAACTGTATCCGTATTTTCCATTTTATGTTTCTCGCCCATGCGCCAAGGTTGGATTTCACGGGGCTATAGCACCGACCATTTGCTCGCGCCAGTTATCAATCGACAGATAGTCTGCTTTTTCTTTGGCTGCTTTACACATAGTTTCGTAAGCCATTTTATCGCCCATCAAGGCTAAAATTTGGTCGCAGTCTTTTTCTTTTTCGCCCGATAGGAGAAGCCCGTTCACGCCTGACTCCAAATAGCTGAGTTCCGGGCCATGCGTAAGGGACGGTAGGTTCAGCGTGAAATAGGGTTTCCCATAAGCAAAAGCATGAATAACGGATAATCCCGTCTCTCCCGGAATGAACACGGCATGGGCTTTGTCCATTTCAGGAGCAATTTTACTTTCCTCTGTAATGGCCCCCAGCCATGTAATGTCTGAATTTTTCGCAGCGGCCTGCTCGACTTTTTCAGCCAATGGCCCGTCGCCTATCACTGTGAGTTTAATGCCCTTCTGCGTTCTTTGCAGCGTTTCAAAATATTGTATTGCGAGATCAATTCGTTTCGAGGGTATGAGCCGCCCTATAAATAATAAATGGAAGGGTTTGGTTTTATTGACCGTATCTACGGCATGTTGCCTGATAGTCTGTGTGTCCAAAGTATTGTTGGCATAATAGGCTTTGGCAGGCGCAATCATTTTGTTATTAACAGACCATTCTTTTGCGGTTTTCGTGTAAAAGACAACGCCATTATAAAGCTTAAACAGAGTTTTAGTGACCCATTTATCGAAGCCGTGTTTTTTCCATAAACGCATAGGCATGACGGGGTGGTTGTAACTGATCAGGCGAAACCTCGTGAAAATTTTCAGAAATTTGACCCATAATAAAAGCGGCAGAAGTTTTTTCTCCAGTGGAAACAAAACTGTATCAGGGGACCCTGAGAGAATTTCTTTTGAAAGAAGCCAATAGGTTTGCCAGTGCAAAGCAAAATTCTTCTTGGTTGCTTTAGCGGGAATATTACGAAAGTGGCTCTTCTCTGAATCGTGTCTATGTCCCAATTCGGTTGCCATACGCCCCGTAATAACATGTAGTTCAATCGCTTCGTCGCGGGCCAAGTGATCTAGAAGGCGTTTTTTGTAGTGATTGATGTTCGGAGATACCCAGAGAACACGCGTGAAAGTGTTCTTGGTTTTAGCGTTCGCCTTTGTTTCATCCTTACTCATTGTCATGTCGATTATATGCTCGCATTAATCGGTGCCGGTTTTAAAGCTTCGCCTGATGCAGGCTAAGAGTGTCCCGTGACGGGGCCGTAACCCGTAATATCTATTGTCTCACTGTTTCTACGATATCTTGTTTCTTTTTCTGTTTGGCCGAAACGGCTGGCGTTCAACAGGAATGTACCGATAAAGCCAAACACAAACCACTGATATTGCGGGAAGGCGCCAGGCGTAGCTCCCGCTGCTTCAACGGCATACATCGCCATAATCATGACGGCAAAAATTGCATAGCGGGCGGCTTGCCCGGAGAGC
>CAZMEN010000012.1:26929-52118 GCA_964565335.1 uncultured Algimonas sp.
GAGAGCAACTTTGTTGCGCTCCACAAACCAATTGAAACAATCGCAGTCGTATAAAGCACCAGCCCGAATAATCCATTGCCCAGAAGCGAGCGAAGAAATTCGTTATGCGTTCCCAAGCCGGTATAATATCCCCCGAATAATCGGTTCATTCTTCCTTGTTCCGACCACGCTTGAATGTCTTCTTGCCAGAGTCCGAGACGTCCATTCAGAACTTTTCTATTATCCGTAAATCCGCCTTCATAGAAATCCACCTCTTTACTGAAGAGTTGAATAACCTCTGTCGAGAGCGCACCTTTTGTCGCGACATCCGCAGCAACGAGGCCTGCTGCCGCTAATATACCCCAGTGGATCTTCCGGTAAACAATGACCCAAATAATGGCCCAAAGCGCGAGAGTCGCCATGCCGCCACGCGTATAGCCTTTATATAGCATGTAGGTGCTGAGAAGCATGTAGCCAATTAGGCCTAATTTTATAAGGATTTTCTTCGGCGGAAAGAGCTGAAGATACATTAGGCTAACGAGGATTGACTGTAGGCCAAAGTGACGAATGGAAACGGCATTGTGATACAGACCGATATTTCTTTCCAGACCAATCGTTGTTCTGACACGCCAGACAGTCCCGGTAAGGTCACTATAAATAGAGACGGCCAAAGGCGCCGCACCCGCGATAATAAAGGCCAATAGGACTTGCTTTAAACGCTTATCATTCGTTGCGAAGGCCGGTATCATCAAAAATGCCAAAAACACGTTGAGCGACCTGAATATAGCGTCAAACCCCATGACGGTGTCTTGCAGCAAACTCACAATAGAAGGAATAAACTGACCAATAAAGATCATAAGGCCCAAAATAATCCAAACCTTATGCCTTGGGTCCTTCCAATAGGCACTTTGAAGCAATCGCGGGAGTAGCAGGACTGGCAGTAAGACAGACGCCATTTGAATGAGGCTAAATCCACCGGGTCTAAAGGCCCACGTCATGTCCAATACCGGTTTCGATATAATAATCATCAAAAACCCATAATAAGGTCTTGTGATTAGCAGAAACGTCGAAACCGCTAGAAGAATTATGCCAAGAATAATGAGCATATTATCTGATGATTCTTGGCGAAAGCATTCCGGATGTTACGCTTTTTTAGGTTTTTGGATAACCATGTAAGCGCCGCTTGGGCCCAATACGCTATGTTTCCGACAGAAAGCTTTGATAAATCCGCGGTCTAACCAAATGAGGAAACGCCACCATGTTTTTGTTGAGTAAACAGGAATTTTTTTGATCCACCCGAATGTCATCAGCGTGCGTAAAACAGATCCATTGAAATATTCATGCTGCAAGTCTAGCTTTTCGCGCGCGATAATTTCACGGAACTCTTCCACATTAATATCATTATCATGTTCGGAGTGCTCATATTCTTCGATGAGGCTACGTAGTTTAGGATGCTTATCTTCGTCAATAAATTGTGGTTTATCAATCGGCTCATTAATGAGGATATGCCCGGTTTCTTTTGTGATGCGAATAGCCTCCATGAAACCGCTTTCGCGGTTAGGAAGGTGATGCAAAGACCCAAAGGCAACAGAGACATCAAAAGCGTTCTCAG
Organism: uncultured Algimonas sp.; assembly: GCA_964565335.1. Lineage (GTDB taxonomy): Bacteria > Pseudomonadota > Alphaproteobacteria > Caulobacterales > Maricaulaceae > Litorimonas. The sequence continues at coordinate 28,521 of CAZMEN010000012.1, forward strand.
CGAATGGCAGGTTGAGCGCGCTGGCTTGAAGGAAATCACCCTCAGGCATAACTTGTTTCGCCAAAACCAAACGCTTCCAAGCAATATCAATACCTGTGTATTCAAACCCTTTTTCAGAAGGCGGCGCAATTTTGGCCATTGTACGGGCATTCCCGCAGCCGATTTCCAAAACACGAGACCCTTGACCCAGCGTGACGCGGTCCATCAAATGACGCTTACGCTCGATGAAAATATGCCATAAGGGCTTGGCTTTGATTGTTTCCAAGAACTCAGCACGCTTCTCAGTCGTGGCCACGTCAGCGTCGTAATATTCCATTTCCTCGCGGTTCCACTCACCATCATGTGTGTGTTTCGCCGTGGCCAAGCGCGCCAAGCTGGCTTTAATCGCTTTTTTATAAGCCGCCGGGGCACTTTCTGACAGGCGGTTAAGCAAGTCATTGTAATGACCTTGGTGGGCGTCTTCGTCAGACAGCACGCTGCCGACATAATCGGAAATCGGATAAACCACATTGCCTTTAAGGTCAGCAATAATGCCTTCTTTGACATCGTCTGTGTCCAAAATATCTTTAAACTTAACATTGGCGAGCATTTCGTCGCCGCGTTTCAATTCGACGGCAAAGATCTCAAACTTAGTATTACCTGTATTGGGACAGACTAAGCTATTTAAAACCCGTGTTCTCATAATGCACCCCTATCATCCTATTAATATTATGTGTTATAGCGTTTCTACGCCTAAAATCAGCTGCTCTTTACACCCACTTTTTCACCCACACTAGGAGAAAATAGAGAGTCCAGATATTACTCGTCAGATTACTATCACCTGAACGAAATTGTTCCACTTGTTCCAAAATTGCAGCTTCGTTGAAAAGACTGAAGCGTTTCGTGAATTTTGGCAGTTCTTCCAAAATGGTTTCGACCATAATTTCTGCGCCCCATTCCTGCAATGGTACACAGAATCCCATTTTTTTACGATAAAGCACATCTTCTGACACGATCGGTTCAAACGCTTTTTTCAATATATATTTCGGCTCACCGTTTTTCAGTTTCAGTGCCGGATCAAGCGATAACGCGTATTGCGCGAAATTATAATCCAGATATGGCGCGCGTAATTCAACGCCGTGCCGCATACCGAGGCGGTCAGCGCGGTGAAGGTAGAAGTAAGGGATCACAAATTGGAGGCCAATATAGGACATCCAATTTTCGTCGGAATTCTTCCCCGCAAAAGCTGCGTCATATTTTTCGCGGATGTTAGCGACAATAGAATGGCAGTCCCAGTTTTCGGCGCGCTTTCTAAACGCGGGAGATAATAAAGCCTCTTTCTCGCTTTCACGGAAACTCGGCGCGCTGCCCCAAAATAATTCTTGGCCCAATTTGGCGCGTTGCAAGACTTCTTTGTTGCGAGCGGACTTCATAAAGGGTTTCCCGAGCGCACTGGCAAGCGCGCGCAGCGGGCGTGGTAAGGCTTTTATCTTATTATAGACGGGATAGAGTTTGATATATTTTGCCCAGTTACGATAGCCGAGAAGTAATTCATCAGGCCCGTCACCTGTTAGAATAACTTTGATGCCGTGCTCATGTGCAATTTGGGATAGGAAATAAATTGGAATAACGGTGGGGTCGGCTAACGGCTCGTCAAACACCTCGACGATAGTTTCCATCATATCCCGCATGTCCTGACGCGTTACAATATATTCGTGATGAACGAAGCCTAGTTTTTCTGCTGTGGCACGTGCGGACGCGGTTTCGTCATAATCGGGTTGGTCTTCAAACCCGATAGAGAATGAGTGAATAGGCGCGTCTGTGCGTTCACGCATCATGACGGCGAGGCCGGTGGAGTCCACACCGCCGCTTAGGAAAATACCGATAGGTACATCGCTGACCATGCGCAAATCGACAGAGCGATAGAGTTTCTCTTGAAGGTCTTTAATAACGTCGTCTTCGCTTTGCGCTGTTTCAACAGGGGAAATGGTCCAAAACGACATAGGCTCAGAGCAGCCATTCGCGTCTACCCACAAACTATGGCCAGGTTCCAGTTTCTTTATGCCGCCAAACATTGTGAGCGGCGGAGCGACAAAACCGAATGTCAGAAATTGATAAAAGCTTTCTTCATCCAATTCGCTCTCGATCCAAGGTAGGGATAAAAGCGAGCGCAATTCAGACCCAAAAGCGAAACAATCATTATGTGTTGAATAATAGAAAGGCTTCTTACCGATGTGATCACGGGCAATGAAAAGCCCTTTTTCTTTCGGGTCCCAAATCGCAAAGGCAAACATGCCGACCAGATAGTCGAGGCATTTACGGCCATGTTTTTGGTAAAGGGCGAGAAGTAATTCTGTGTCTGAATCAGATTTGAAATCGAAATCAGGGAGTGTCTTTTTCAATTCCCGGAAGTTATAAATCTCGCCGTTGAAAGCGATAGCCGTTCCGTCATCCAATATCATCGGCTGATGGCCTAGTTCAGACAATTCAATAATAGTCAGGCGGCCTTGCCCCAGACAAGCACGTCCCTCGGGTTCCAGCCACACACCCTCATCATCCGGCCCGCGGTGACGGACCAAGCGGTTCATCTCTGCCACTAAGGTCTCGGGTTTTTCTATCGTTTTCCCGCCGAGGGGAAATAATCCATTAATGCCGCACATGATTCAGCCCTACACTTTGCCGCCCGGCTTGATAGCCGAAAAAGTGAAGCCCAATGGGTTGGCTTGATAATAAGAGACGCGGCCGGGATTGAGGCCAGTCTTTATCATCGCATAATAAATCAATTCGGGAATCCGGATGATTAAATTATAAAGCGCCGCTAGAGGCGGTAATTTCAACTTGTGAAACACTTTGGTCACTATGCCGAAAGTTCTTGCAAAGTTTGCCGCAGTCACGCCGATTGTATCCCCGACATATTCCAGTTCTTTTACCTCAAATCCGGCTTCTTCGAACATCTGTTTGAGCGCGAATGAGGTGTAGCGATGAAAATCATAAGGGGCTTCATGCTCCCCGACTGCGAAAGGTACAGTGCCGACAACGGCTCCGCCGGGTTTTAAAACTCTGTTGATTTCTTTCAACGCATCGATGGGTTTGTAAATATGCTCAAGCACTTCAGTGAGAACAACGCAATCCATTGTGGCGTCTTCGACGTCCAATCCATCATCCGTGATAAAGATATCGGGACGGTTCGTATGGGCTTCGTTGGAAGGGGCGTAATCGGCGGCCAGATAGCTGTCGAATTGTGTCTTTAACATTGGCTCCATCGGGCGATCTCCTGCCCCATAATCGAGCACTTTTCCGCCCTTGGGAAGGGCTGAAACATATCGAGAAAAATTTTCAAATTTTAGGACACGGGCGACCGGGTTCCATAAAATGGAATAGAAAAATTTATCTCCTCTTTGTTGAAGTTTCAGCATTAAGAACGGGTCCCTAAAATCTCTTGATAGACATCGCCAAAGGCCTGAGTCATCTGTTCGATGTTGAACGTCTGCGCTCTGGCTTTCCGAGCAGATATTCGGGATTTATTATGTAGCGCCCCTGATACCCACATTTCGCGGTAGTCTATAAGCCTTTGCGCCAAACTTTCAATATCACTTGCCACATCATCGGGCTCAATGGGTTCAATAATTTCTAATATGCCGCCGCCGTCGCGCATAACCAAAGTGGGTTTCCCCTTGGCGTAGGTTTCTACGGCAACGAGGCCGAAGGGTTCACCCACAGACGGGAACACGCAAACATCCATGACGTCTTGAAACGGTGTAACGGGCGTTTGAAATCCGGTGAACACGATGCGGCTCGAAACACCCAACTGAGATGCCAAGGCTTCATAATCAGTGCGCAGAGGGCCATCGCCGACCAAGAGTAATCTTGTATCCGCAAATCCCCCCATTTTGGCGAAAGCTTCTATCAATCTGTCCACGCGTTTGAAGCCCGCAAAACGGGTAGTCGTGCCGATGATAAATGTCTCTTTGGGATTGAAGGGCAGCGAGGCTGGCAGTGTTGACGGGGCGCTTTCATCAATTTTTATATCCACGCCATTATAAACCACGCCGTTTTTAACATGCGATAATGGCATACGTTTGCCTGCTTGAGATTGCGTAAATTTAGAATTGAACGACAGATAGTCGACCTGTTGGGACATGAACTTATCCCGCATCGGGAAGATAATGCGTTCACTCAAGCTTTGTTTGCGCCCCAAGGCATTATTGCCATGGTCTGTATAAAGAATGGGCGTTTTGGATTTGAGGGCCAGCCCCGCGAAAAACGGATTATAAGCGTGGACATGGATAACATCTGCGTCGCGCATAGCGGCGAGGACAGTAGTTTTTTGTTGGGTAAGCGGTTGATAGCCGCGAGAGAGTTCGGCGCTGAGAACAGGTATCTCAGCGGCGTGAAAGGCCTCTTTCAATCCGCCTTCGGCTTGGCCGACTAAAACGGACGGGGCGTGGCCTTCTGCCTTTTGCGCCGTTGCCAGATCGAGCACGAGGCGTTCAATACCGCCTATGCCCAAAGTCCACATGATGTGAAGAACGCGCATTATTGTAGTACCAGACTAGAGGTGAGCGGCATATAAAAAGGCAAGTTCTTGCGATTATACTGCCAAGCACGGCGGGTGTAATCGAATGAGCGCTTAATATGCTCTGGCGTGTTTTCACTCGTAAAGGGAAGGGTCGCCTCAAACTGTACATAGCGGCTTTGTAGGCTCAAGACTTTACGCGCGAATTTTTTCGGCATCCAAGGCGTTGTTATTCCTGATTTGCTATCAGAGAATTCCGAACCTTCATTGAGCGTGATATTGCGCCCTAATTTATAGGTCTCCAAATCCGGCAGAAACAGTGTTTCAGTTTCAAAATGCGCAGTGAAGAAAGCTTTCAGCTCTTCATAAAGAGATTGGTAAAGCGCCGCAATTTCAGAGTTTTTGGGTCGAGCCTCAAACCAGCACGCCCGCCATTTCATAATGGTATCCAGACAGGCGGAAAAACGCTTCGGGTTGGCGTTTAAGAACTCCAAATCATAACGAAGGCCATTGCCTTGCAGGAGCAGATTTCTCACTTTGTAAACGCCGTAACCGCGCTCCACGATCATGTTGATCCACATGCGGATAAGAAATTCATGCGCTAATTGTCTCTGCATCATGGCTTCTGTGGCGGCGTCGGGGGTCGGGGCGCCGTCCCTTAATTCTTCGCCATGCAGCAAGCGGTAGTTATGGAAAGACGTGTAGAGACGGCTTTCATTAAAAAAGGCGCGGCTCGTCCCGAATAGCTGGTGACAGAACAAATAGCGGGGATTGCCTCTAAGGTCAGCCTGAGGGTCGGCTTGCGTCGAATAACCGTCTTCAAAAACAGCGACCATATCAATGTCGGAAATACCCGGAGCGCCGAACCCGCCAATTTGATAGACGCTGAGCAAACCGGGCAGCGTTTTTAAATGCTCCGTCATGGAGTCAACGGCCATTGTGTAGTCGTTCAAAGCGACAGGTTGAGGTTCGTCAATAAATATCATGTCTGCGCCTGAACAATCTCTGACCACCACTTATTAAATTGGCTACGGTTCAGCAACGTCTCAATGCTATCCTTATACGCTCGATGTTCTTTTGAATCATTTTTAAAATGCAAGAGGCGCGACACACAGCAGACCGATAGAATAAAGCGCATCCGAAATTGGACGGCGTGTTCGTCAGTGCCATTCACAAAATGAGACAGCGTTTGTTGCTGGAATGTCCAGTCTTTCAAAGCCACAGGCGGAATGGTCAAGAAATAGCAAATGTCAAAAAATGGGTCGCCGCCCGCATAACCGAGTTCAAGGTCAAGGATGGACAATCTATCCTCGCCAGAAAAGGCGCAGTTAAGGGTCGTCATATCGTAATGCGTTGTGCGGTTACGGATAAAAGGACGGTGCAGGCAATAGCGCAAGGCAAAAAAAGCGAGTTTCAATACGGCAGAAAATGACAAACACCGTCGTTTCAAAAGCTTTGGGACCGACAAGAACATTTTAAAGGCGGGATATGCCAGCCCCATCACTTTCTGTTTAAGGGTGTAAATCGAAGACGGCATGGGCAGGGATGAGAACTCTCTCATTCCAGAACTCAAAACTTCAACATCTCGCCTCGTCCAGTTTCTTTTACTTATCGTGTCACGCGTTTGATCTTCGCGCTCGACAAAACTCATCAAAAGGTAATCTGTCTCATAACCCAATAATTTAGGGAAAGTCAGGTAAGTCGAAGACTGCGCATTCACCGCGACAAGCACGTCTTTTTCAAGCGCCAAGCTAGGACAATGGGTTTTGCAATATTTTAGCACGCTTTGCTCGCCCGCAGCGTCCTGCATTAAGTCCACGGTCTTAAACGCCGTGTCCTGAAGGTTTCGGATGAGGGTCAAGCCGTGGCTATCCATTATGTCGGTGTGACGAGGCAAGTTTCAGGCTTAAACAGGCTTTTTCAAAATGACTGTGAATTTCCCGCTGAACATTTTCAGGACAGGTGTTTTCCCGAAAAATTTAGATTCACCTTTGTAAAATCCATAGGATTTGATGACGAGCGGATATTCGGTTCCCCAATATTTCACCATTTTGAAATCACCGAAGAGGTTCTTAAGCTCCCAAGAGAAGGCGTAGCTTTTTACGGGCTTCTTTTTGACCAAGCGATGCCAAAGTACTTTGACGAGGCTGATTGGGCTATAAGCGCAGAGTGCATTAGACACTTCGATGACGGCGATGCCGCCGGGTTTTAAAACGCGGTATATATCTTTGACATAGTCCGCATATTCATCCCGTGGTACGAGGTAGGCGAAGCTCGCAATCACGGCTTCGTCGATGCTGTTATCGTCAAATTCTAAGGCCTTCATATTTCCGGTCTTGAATGTAACTTTATTGGCTTGTGCAGGTAAATTATCGGCGTTCACCTTCAACATACCCGGAGAGATATCAAAGGCGTAGATTTGTCCGAACGGTTCATTTTGTCTGACCAAATGATGGACGATACGGCCTGTGCCGCTGGGGCAGTCCAGTATGACGCGCTCAGGATTGTGAGAGCCAAATCTGTTGAGGGCTTCTACAACCAGTTCATTCTTATAACGCGCAGAATAATCGCCTTGCGCACTTTCAAAGCTACGCTGGTCATATTTTTCCGCTTCTGCGTTATACATGTCTACATAGCGGTCATCACGAGTTTCAGTCATGTTTACTTCCTTCGATGAAATTCGATTTTATACGTGTGTGGAGGTTCCGAATAGAGTTAGTTTCGGATTCTGTGAAAAGATCTCTCAGAGTGGCGGGCACAGAGGTAGAGCGTTTGCGCCGCACAATATCCCCTATCAGTCCCGGACGGCGGGATAATAATTTCGGTGACATAGCCGAAACCTCTGGCCATTCCAGACGCAAGCTGCTGCATAATTCGATGATGCGCCACTCATCCGCACTGAAATCATTTTGTGCGGCGTCAAAGCTTTCGCGTTTGAATATCCCGTTTCCGTATTTGGCATGACAATAAAGTGCAGGAATGAGCAAGATTTTGCTGATAAACCCTTTGAACCGATACAGGTTTTTAAAGGCTATGCCTGTGTCCAAATTGGCTTCTATATTGGCCATCATGCCCAATAAATGTTTTTGGCTCATTTTGGGGTTGGACGCCGGAGAGAAGGTGAGCGGGGCGCTCTCATTTCCGTCCAGACGCGAAGCGTGCGTAAGCGCTTCAACAGGCAGGTAATGTTGCGGCCAAGCCTGCATCATAGACTCAGAGGCCACAAACCATCCGTGATGCTGCAAGGGGTCAATGTCATAGGTGTATTTGCGCGCTTTGAACAAATGATAAGCCACGCGTGATAAGCGCTTTGGATTCTGTAAAGTCTCATCTTTTACGATGACGAGAGCGTCACAGTCTGAATAACTGACTTGTTCGTTTGAGCCCAAGCTGCCTTGGATAATGAAAGCAATAAGATCTGAATTTAACCCGATAATCGTATTTTTAAGTTTTACGAGGGGAGGGGAAGGTTCATCCAGTTGAGGGAGGTCAAGCGTTGTTGGCGCTTTATCGTGACCTAATGCTTCATTCGAAAAAACTGGCTGAAACCGCTCAACGAACGCCGCAGCCTGTCTCTTGAAAATCGTTCGAGGGGTAAACTCCAGAGCCAGACGTGCCCCTTTGGAAGCAAACTCCCCATTGATGAGCCGCGATAGACCCTCATGCATATCGGATTGTGCGTGTGTAGAAGTCATGTTGTTGATGACCTCTTGGCTGTCCCTAAAACTGTATCCGCCCTGAGCACTTGGCGCGTGACCCAAGCGATGGAGAGAAACTGAACACTGACGCCGATAACAACACTGATGGCCATGCCGGTCGCTTGATGGAGGGGCGTCAAGAGTGTCCCCGCAATGATGAGGGCAATTAAGCCCGCTAAATTTGTAAATATAATGGCTTTTGCACGACCCGCATTCAGCAGAAGAGCATTGGCCCAAAAGAAGAGCAGGTAATAAAAACTGGTGACGGTTAAAATGACTAATATAGGCGTCGCTTGGATGTATTTCTCACCGTATAAAGTTCCAATCAAAAACGGACCGATAACATAAAGAGCAAGCAGTGCCGCGACTGCGACAGGCACACCGACTTTGAACAAGCGCAAAATAAGGTTTTTTAGCCGTGTTTTTTGATTGGCCGCCATTGCGCGCGATATTTGCGGAAAGGCTGCGAGAGCAACAGCGTCGCGTCCGAGCAGCGCCATAGCGGCTAATTTCTTACCCACATCATAGAGGCCGACAGCGGCTGTCGGCGCAAAAAATCCGAGTAATACAACGTCGCCTTTTCGCATTAGGCGTTGTACAGAGCTGGCTACAGAATTACTGAATGCTAATTTAAATATTTCACCCGCTTCATCCTGCAAAGCGGATATGGGGGCTTTCCACCATTGTGAAACATATTGTCTTAAGATAGCCAGCGTTACAACTGTGCCGATGATGTTTAGGAAAACAATACAGAAAGCGGTGGCATAGATTGCCGTTGTGATTGTGTCTTCGGCCATGTTGAAAATGGCCAATACGATTGCGATGTTCAAAATAACGGCGACGAGGTCCATTAGGCAACTGATACGAAATTTGTCTAACAACCTTAAAATAGCTTTGTTGACTCCATCAAAACAATTAACAGCCGACGCTGCCGATAAGACAATGACAGGAATGAGGATATCAGGCGCTTTGACAAAGGCATCATAACCAAAATGGAGGATTGTCGATATGATACAAACGGCGAAGGCTCCCACAATAAATGTGGCTATGTATCCCGTTTTCAAAAGGGCCTTTAATTTATCTTGTGATTTTAGTTTCTCAAATTTTGCGCCATAGGTCAGGATCATTGATCCAAAATTAAGATGAATGATTTCCGTCATCAAAGCCGTGAATGCCATAATAATCGCATAGGCACCAAAGTCATTGAGATTAAGAATTCTAGCAATGATGATAGAACGCACCATGACATCAAGAATGCGCGCCCCTTGGGCCAGCATCATCCACCCGGTATTCCCTGCAAATTTGGTCAGCCAAGGGGCTTGCGCAAGACGATTGCCTAAAGAGGTTTTAGAGGGCTTGACCACAACGCACTGACAAACCGAAGCCTATTGGGGCTTCGGTGGAAAAATAAGGTCTTTTAAAAATTCAAGACCATAGCGGAAAATCAATCCGGCGCGGCTTAAATCATAAAGGCTGCGATAGAGCCATTCCAAGCCTAGCTTCTGAATCAAGGCCGGCGCGCGCGTCTTAGCGCCCGCCCAAATATCAATGGCCCCGCCAACGGTAATACAGAAACGAACATTTAATTTGTCAAAATGATCGACGATGAAGTATTCTTTTTGTGGAAGACCCAATCCTAAGAACAGGATATCGGGGTCGGCGGCATTAATTTTATCGATTACGGCATCAATCTCATCTGGTTTGAAATAACCATCTTGTGAGCCGACAATATTAGGTGAGTCATAGCGCTGGTTAATCGATTCAACAGCTTTTGCGAGATTTTCTGGCTTCGTGCCCAATAGGAATAAACGCCAATTCTCTTCTTTGGATTTCGCCAGAAGTGTTTCCGCCAAATCAACGCCTGTGACCCGGTGAACTTTCTTATTCCCCACGCGGCGCGCCAATATCTCAATAGACTTTCCATCTGCAACAACATAATCGGAGTCGTTCAGCGCTTGCGAAAGTTTTGGGTCGCTTTTGGACATGACGAATTTAGACAGGTTGAGCGGCACGCTAAATTGATGCGCTTTTGCTGCAATACCCGCAGAAATTTTCGCAACAAAATCGTCCAAAGTCCCTTCTGAGACTTTGACATGACCGAGTTTGAGATCGTTTATGTGAGGCTCGCCGCTCATTTTTCGACGAGGTAATCTTCCATTTGGATGACGTCCAAGCCGGAATTTAAGAAGGTATAGATGGCGTCCTCGGCCGTCATGACAATCGCGTCACCGTGCAGGTTGAAGGATGTGTTGAGCATGCCGCCAACGCCTGTCATTTTTTCAAACTTCGTAAGAAGATCATGGAAATCAGCATGATGTTCCGTGTCAACGATTTGGCAACGGGCTGTCCGGTCAAACGGGTGTGTGCCGGCAGGGATGTCCGTCCAAGCCCGTTCTTTGGTTTTAGGCGCGACGGTCATATAGGGGCATTTGAAATCGGGTCTAAGCTCAAGATATTCATCGCGATATTCTGCCAAAATGGCCGGGGCAAATGGCATCCAGAAATCTCGCATTTTGATGGCTTTGTTAATTTTATGAATAACATGACCGTTACGGGCATCGGCCAAAATTGAGCGGTGGCCGAGCGAGCGGGCGCCCCATTCCATCCGGCCTTTCATACGGCCAATGACCTTGCCGTCTGCAATGCGTTTGGCCAGTTCAGTATTCACATCTTTGTATTTTTTAATCTTATAGTCTGTGCCGCTCAGCATTTTATCAATGGCGGTTTTGACATCATCATTCGTATAAGACGCGCCCCAGTCGATCATGCCAAGGGTCGGAATATCCTGAGCCGGGAAACCAGCATCAATCGCCGCCAACACACCTGCGCCGACAGGGTTAGATTCATCGCCGCAACCGGGCATGATGAAGAGGGAGTTCACTTCGGGTAATTTCAAAATCTTGTCATTGACTTTGACATTCATGAAGCCACCGCCGGAGAGGGCAATGTCGTTAATACCCGTTTCGGTAATGGCGTTTTTAATCCACTGCACAACAACGTGCTCAAATAATTCCTGCACGGCACCGGCAACAATATCAAATCGGGCAAAGCCAATATCTTTTTGCAGGCGCTTGTAAAACTGCCATTTCCATGCGCCAGATTCATTGATGAACTGAAGCGGGTTTTTAGGGTCAATTTTATAGTAGGATTTGAAAACGTCGACGACTTCTTGGCGGCCATATTCAGACGCGAAAGGCGCCATGCCCATCACCTTATATTCATGGGCCATCGGCTTCATGCCGAGGAAGGTGGTGACGTAAGTGTAAAAGTCACAAATAGAGTTATAGTTGAACGTCTCGGAAATACGGGTCAGTTTCCCGTTTTCGCCGATATTGATGGTCGCGCAGACGGCGTCGCCAGAACCATCCAATGTAATGACCAATGTCTTCTTATCATTGTACCAGCTTTTGTAATAGGTGGACGCCGCGTGACAGCTGTGATGTTCGTAAAATTTAATTTTGTCCGCAGAAATGCCTAAAGCTTCAATATCTGCAATCATCTTTTTATTGCGTGTTTTAATCAGCTTCGGCGCTATGGCTTTTACGCGCGCCGCATTTTTTGGGTTTTGCAGAACGGATTTTGGCAGGATAGTTGCCGCGGCACCGAAAACGCGTTTGTACCAAGGCGGGTTCTTCCAGCCTTCGCCGCCGATTTGCGGCATAAGGGAGCAGACACCGACAGCGTCAATCTCATCGAAAGATTTTCCGGCAATGCGCAGGCATTCTTTGATGGAGAGAACAGGGAAGCCGTTCCATTCCTTTTCGCGCAAGAGGCGCTCTTCGGAGACGCAGGCTAAGACCTTGCCGTCTTCGAGTAGGGCGGCTGTGGCCGTGTGGCCGTCATGTATACCTAGAGTTAACATCTTCGATCATTGTCCTTCTTGTTGTGCGGCTAATACATACTCGGTTAACCCGTGAAAAGCCCAACTTTGCGCCCATCTCATATACGGAATTGAAATGGGTTTGCCCTTGCGTTTTTGAAAGTAGAAATAGCCCTTTGGCGACTGGAAGTCTTTGAGCATTTTTTCTGTGACCCGGCGGGTCAAATCTTGGTAGTCCTCTCCCATAGTGGAGAAAAAGACAATCGCCTGCGCGTAAGAGTGAATGTCTTCGGGCAGGGTGCGGTCGTGGAAATATTTCGCTGTGCCGTCCTCGAGGAAAAAAGTGTCGGCGTAGTATTTCACGCCCGCATCATAAGCCTCCTGAAACTCAGTTGCTTTGCCGAGGTCAAGGAAATAACGGATGCATTGTAAGTTGAAGCCCGTGTGAAACGAATCGATCCATTGTTGGTAATCCGTATCGGCATACCACCATGACCCGTCTTCGCGCTGGCAAGACATAGAGTAAGCCAGACTCGATAACGCCGCCTTTTCACTCTCGGCGTGAGGCTCATAGGCATTAAGACGGATAAGGACTGATGCGCCCAATAAATTAGCGTTGTGGACAATCAACTCATCAATCGGAGTATAGCTGAAGCAGAAGTTATCGCCAAATTGCGTTCGGTTTAAATCCTTCAAAAAGAAGTCCCGAATAGGCAGAGCGTGTTTAAGATAGCGCTCATCTCCAAACGCTTCATAGGCGTCTAAAAGAGCGTGACCGATAAAGGACGTATTAACAATCGTGGGTGTGCCCTTTGGCACATAAAACGCACGCGATTGCCAATTAAAATTATAACCCCAAGCGTGCCCTGACGCGTCCTTTGACCGAACGCCTTCGAGTAAATCGAAGACCTTTAACGCTTTTTGCCGGTAACTCTCATCGCCCGTGGCTTTGTACAGTTTAGCGTAGCTCCAGAGGAAAAGACCTAAGCCTTTCGGATTGTGGCCTTTTTTGACGAGCAAGAGTGGGCGTAGATTGATAGGGAAATGTTTGACAGTTTGCGTCACGGCAATGCGCGGCCATTTCATGCCCAAGCTGACTAGGCGCAAAAGCGGACTGTTCAGCGCGTCATACGGGTCATACCCGGAATAGTTCTCGGCTTCGACATAGGCTTTAAGGGCCATTGTTGCCTTATTGACACGGTCAATAAGAGGAGCGTCTTGGGTGAGGATATTATCTGACATAGTCGTTTTCTAAAAGCCAAAAACCGCTTGCACCTAAGTGCTTTGCTTTTGCAAAACGGCAATGAACGTACTGCGTAATCCGCTGAACATTTTGACGCGGTTAAATATCGTCATGACGAGACACATGATTATAAAAACAGGAGGGATTTTCTGGAACCACATCGGGGCTGCAGAATAAGCGGTATATTCAACCAGCTCAAAACCTGCCTCTTTTCCGTGTTGTCTTAACTCTTTCTCTGTGCAGAGTTTGAAAAAGGCAGGGTAGGGCATGACATCACGCCCTTTGAGGAGTTTCCACGCTAAATTCTTCAGCTTAGGCGGTAAAATACGCTCAATCGTAGAAACGTAATCATAGCGTTGCGGGGCGACGATGACGACCTTTCCGCCCGGCTTTACAATATTACTCAGATTTTGAAGAACCTGTTTGGGGTCGTGTAAATGCTCCCAGGTATATTGTGACATAACAGCGTCAAATTCGCGTCCCTCTAGCGGCACATGCATATCTTGGATAATGATGTCATCGTGAAGAGGGTTTTTCCCGACAACATCAGGGTCAATATCCATACCCGTCAGATTTTCACGCTGAATATTCTTATGTTCAATGAGGTCACCCAAGAAACTATTATTATAGCCACAGGCAGCATCAAGTATGCTTTTGGGCGCGCCTTCGTCAGAGAGATGTTCTCTGACAATCGGCATAAAGGTGAGAGCGGGTTCCGCATACATGTCTTTTCCGTAGACACGTCGGAAGAACCCGCGGGACATTTTGGATAAAGCTTGGCTCATTCTATTTATTCCACATGCTATGTTTCGAGATAATCCCCTGAAGAACCTCTCTCAAACCATAAATTAGCTCACAGTATTGGGTGAACACTGTGACTTTCCATTTCGATTGGGGGCGAAAATTACTGTCGGATTGAATTGCGTTCAATACAAGATCGAAACACAGCCTACCTGACTTTAGTGCAGAGCCTATCAACTCCATTTACACTAAATTCCACGTGCATCTTAGAACCCGATCACCGGTTTTCGATGTACGTATAAATTCAGCGGCGCCCCCTAAATTTTTACTCAAATCTAATTGAACGCTTCAATAAACATCTTCGTGGAAATAGCAAGTCATCCTGCCGCCTGTTTGACGGATTGGCTCGGAAGAGTCTGTTTCCTCGCCTGAACGGCTATAACCTACCGATTCTATTCGTCTTTTAAGGGAATAATCCGCGGCTGCTCCCAAGGGTTTATTGTGTGTACCTCGCACAAGACAACTCAGATGAAGGCCTATCATGGACACAACACCCCACTTGGACTTACCCTATATAATCGGGTCTCAAGCCCAAAAACATATCACTCATAATGAAGCGCTGAAGAAACTCGACGCGCTCGTGCAAATTCATATTCTGACAGAGGACCTTTCTGCGCCGCCGGGCACGCCAGAGGTTGGCAGCCGTTATATCGTCGCGGATAATGCCGTTCAGGCATGGTCCGGACATGAAATGGATATAGCGCTCTGGGAAGGATCAGGCTGGACGTTCTATCCTCCGCAGACAGGATGGATGGGATGGGTGGCCGATAAATCCGAACTCCGCGTTTGGAACGGGGCAGAGTGGGCATCAATAATAGATGATTCAGCCTCAGGCACCGCAGAAGTTTTGCCTCGGCTCGGCGTGAACGCAACGGCGGATGACATCAATCGTCTCGCCGTTTCTGCCGCCGCGTCTTTATTTAATCATACGGGTCAAGGCCACCAAATGAAGCTGAATAAACTAGCGCCTTCGGATACAAACAGCCTTTTGTTTCAAACCGATTTTTCTGGCCGCGCCGAATTGGGATTGACGGGTGATGATGACGTTCATTTGAAAGTTAGCCCCGACGGCACGAACTGGACGGAGACGTTCAGTGTGAACGGCCAGAGCGGTAATGTTAGGTTTCAAACGTCTATGGACGCCCATTGCGTGAATGTTGGAGGGGATCGCACTTTGAACTTTTCGGGCGGCAATGCGGCCATAAAAACAAACGGCAATAGGTTGACATTAAATGATGGCGGCGTTGTGAGCCTTATGTCTGAAAACCTGCGGATTAACGGATTTGATGCGGGGGCAATGGTCAATATTCAAGCCGCCCATAGTCTGAAGACTCCCCTTATCATTCGGGCCGCGTCCGGTCAGATCGCGGACCTTTTGCGCATACAATCCAGTAGTGGAGAATCCGTTTTTGAGCTTGATAGAGACGGTAGCTTGGCTGTTACGGATGACCGCAGCGCAGAGGTAACGTCTATTCTGAGTCTTTATCACAATAGTACGACCCCCACTGCGGCAGGCTCCGGGAGCGCGATTGTGTTTCAGTCGGACAATACGGGCAATAATAAGCAATCCATGGGGCAAATACACATGGAAGCCACGGATGTGACCGGATATTTATCCGCTGACTTCGTTGTGAAGTTGAATGATGACGGGCCTGACCCGCAGGAAGTGATGCGCGTCACATCCAAGGGTAAGATGGGCGTGGGACGCAATAATCCGAGTTGTCAATTGGACGTTGACGGCGCTATTCGGGCCGGCGTTTATACCAAAGCCTCTGCGCCATCGGCCGCGCAACAGGGCGTCGGGGCCATGATTTGTGTGACGGACAGTGCGGTGGGAGTCAGTCTCGTTTTTTCTGATGGTACGAACTGGCGTCTGGTTTCTGACAACAGTATTTTACCTTAGCTTTACAAATTGAAAAAGCCCGCTGCGGTTTGTCGCAACGGGCTTTCTTAATGCATTTGTTGAATTAAATTTGTCTAGATTACATCAGATCCAGTTTATCGCGCTTCTTCTTCCCAAACATTTTCGGTACGCGAGAGGCTTTTTTACTTCCGCCAGGGTCACCATATTTCGTAGAATTATTGCCGTAAGAATAGTAGTAATAATCCATATATTGGTTCATCGGGGACTTATATTTGTTAAGCACACCGCCCAATACATTGACATTGGCGCTCCGCAACCGTTCGATGGAGTTTTTGGCCATAGGCGTCCGAATGCCGCCATATTCTACCACGAATAACCCATAATCACAGACTGACCCGATTGTCGGCGCGTCGGCTAGTCCCAAAACAGGGGGTGAGTCGACAATGATGACATCATAACTTTTCTTGGCCTCTTCTAGAAGCTCTACAAAACGGCGACTGGATATGAGTGAGGCGGGATTGAGGGGTTTTTCACCACAAGGCAATAAAGACAGGTTTTCAACGCGTGTCGGAATAGCTTGGTCAACAACGCGTTCGCTACTTAAGAGCACGCCGCTCAGGCCGATTGTTTTATTTTCAGGCCAGTCAAAGGCGGGTTTACGCATATCGCCATCGATAATAATCGTGCGCTGCCCTATATCTGCAAAACTCTTAGCCAGACCATAAACAACGGAGGATTTACCTTCTCGGCCACGGGTACTGGTAACATGAAGCGTGATAGACTCATTCGCGTGAACATTGGCCAGCAGGCTGGTGCGAATAGAGGCATAAGCTTCCGAGAGGGAGGACGTCGGATCTTCAATGGCTGTCAAACGCTCTTTATCAGAACCAATGGCGGGAATGACGCCCATGAGCGGCAAGCGCAGAGCACTGGACATATCCCGTGGGTCTTTGATTTTATTGTCAATCAATTCGAGCAGGAAGATCAAACCGGCGGACAAAATGCTGCCTGCCACAAAAGCGAGAATGAGCGCTTGGAGCAAGTCCGGACGAATAGGGCGCGCGGGTACACGCGCAGCATCGACCACGGAGATTAGGTTTGGCCCAAGACCATCCGTGATACTGATAACTTTCAAACGTTCCAAAAGGCCTTCATATTGTGCCCGATTGGTTTCGACTTCGCGCAGCAGAATGTTGTAATCAATGCTGTTATTACGGTCACTGCGGATATCGCCTTTCAAGGCCGCAATCCGTTGCTTCAAATTGTTTTCAACCTTTTGCGCTTCTTCGTAGCGTGATTCGACGACCTGACGAATATTGCTGGCTTCAGCCTCTATTTGAGAATCAATAACTTGAATTTTAGCGGAGAGCTCCTGCATGGACGGGAAGTCCGGTTTCAAAATTTGCAGTTTCTCTTGGTATTCTGCTTCAAGTTTCCTCTTATCAGCGGCCAGCTCAATATAAACGGGATTGCTGAGGAAATCTTCGGTTTGACTGCTTCTCTGGGCTTGCTCATACCTCTGACCTAAAAGAATGCGTCGGGATTGTGCTTTCGAGAGTTCTTCATTGAGGGAGAAAAGCGTTGAACCCGCAAGGCTCTCAGAACCACTATCGACACCACCATTTGAGCCAGCGGACAGATCAAGAATTTGTTTGGTGTCGGCATATTCCGCCAACATACGCTCGGATTCTTCGAGCGTGCTCTTCGTGAGGGCCAGTCGTTTCTCAACAAAATCACGAGCATTGGCGTTAGCGCCGAAACTCCGTTCAAAATTATAAGAAATAAAATTTTCAGCGACGGCATTGGAAGCCCGCGCTGTCATCTCAGGGCTTTCATCTTCAAACGAAATTTCGATCAAGCGGCTTCGCCCGACGGGGCTGACGCGGAGCTTGCGTTCAAATAATGTACTGGCCTGATTAATTCGTGTTTCACGCGGGAGGGCCTGATTGGCAAACCTTGAGTCTGAATGCAGATTCAGGCTCTCGACGATTCTCTCAATAAGAGAAAAACTCTGTAGCAATGAAAGCTGTGTCACCATGTATTCATTATTGGCGACAATCTCTTCAACGCCTTCTACGTTAAGAACATTGGCTTCTTTTTGCTTGATTTCAATCGTTGTAGCCGCGCTATAAATCGGTGTTGTTTTATCCGTAATATAGGCCGCCAGAGCGAGAGCCGAACCGATGAGCAGGAGCGGAATCCACCACCATTTAATGAACATCCTGAAATATTTGACGATATCCAGCTTGAAGCTCTCATTTCCGAAGTCTTCAATTTCATCGAATTCACGCGCCCGCCGATTGGCACGATTATCGGGGGTTTGTATAGTATTGACCTGCATATTCATTCTTATTGTCCATTATTCGCTTCAGAAGCGACTGGCTGTTCCCCATTTATCCAAACTAAGTCAGGACTTATTATTTCATAAGCTTGGCAAAAGGTCTGAAAAATTTCGCATCCTCTTATGCTTTGCCTTGTCTATTTGCAACCTCTGAAAGCACGATGGCTTCAATGATTTCGCGCGCTTTTACGAAGGTTTTCTGAACGTAAACTGACTATCAAAATGATAAAGCCTCATTTATCGCCCTAATTCCTCTGGCTTCAATGTGGCAATTTGGTCTTGTCCTGATAGGCGGACAGTGTATCAAACGGCGCAAAGGCCGAGCAGGCTCAAAACCGTAATGAGATGCGGGTGAGAGCTGATTGGGCCTATATGAATTGTATGACATGGACTGTTTGACAGAGAGCGCACATGAATCCGATTATTGACCTTATTGCAGGGGCGCGCCCCAATTTTATGAAAATTGCTGCGATAACGAGCGCGCTGGAAGAGCATGCCGGTAAAGGCGGGCCTTTGCGTTTTCGTCTTATACATACGGGTCAGCATTATGATGCCCGAATGTCAGAGAATTTTTTCACCCAGTTGGGCATTCCCAAACCGGACATTAATCTGGGTGTGGGTTCGGGCACACAAGCGGAGCAAACGGCAGGTATAATGACGGGCTACGAAGCCCTGCTTCTAAAGGAGAGGCCTGCTTTGTGCTTAGTTGTCGGGGATGTGACGTCGACTATGGCCTGCGCGATTTCCGCAAAAAAGCTACACATTCCGGTTGCCCATGTCGAAGCAGGTATTCGGTCAGGCGACCGAAACATGCCCGAAGAGATTAACCGCTTGGTCACGGACGCGATTGCAGACTATTTCTTTACCACCAGCGCCTTGGCGAATGAGAATTTGCGCAAAAGCGGCGTGGCCGAAGAGGCCATTTTCTTTGTTGGCAATACGATGATCGATACATTGCTGAAGAATATTCCGCGCCTGCGGCAGCCGGAATTTTGGGACGCGGAAGGTTTGAAGGCGGGACAATATCTGGTCGCGACCTTGCACCGCCCCTCCAATGTCGATGATCAGGCCAATTACTATAATTTGTTGAAAGTCATTGCTGATAATGTGGAGAACATGCCGGTGGTTTACCCTGTTCATCCGCGAACGCGAGCCGCTCTGGCTGAATTTGCTGAATTGCCGTCCAATATAGTGTGCGTGGATCCGCAGCCTTATCTGGAATTCAACTATTTGGTGAAACATGCCAAAGGTGTAATCACGGATTCAGGCGGCATAACCGAAGAGACAACGGTGATGGGCGTGCCTTGTATGACTTTGCGCGATTCGACCGAGCGCCCCGAAACCATCACGCAGGGCACGAATGAGCTGGTCGGCACGAACCCCGATAACATTGTTCCGGCCTTAAAACGTCTTTACGCCGGAGAGTGGAAATCAGGAAGCATTCCTGAAATGTGGGACGGTAAAACCGGCCCCCGTATTGTAAAATGTTTGGAAGAAATCCTAGTTACATAAAATAAAAGGATAAGCATTAAACGCTGCATTTTTGAAACGCCGTGTTTTCTAGTGACTGAAGGCTGACTTGCGCGCTGAGAGAAGTTATGTCATTCCTGAAATTATAAGTATCAGCGCGCTTAGGGAATCAAAATGTTGACGAAATTGTCTATTACCAAAACAATCCTCCTGATTTTGGCGGGAGCAGCCTTAATTGGATTATCCGCCTGCGCAACAGTGTCTCCGAATGGCGCGACGGCCAGAAATGATGATGGTTCATACGTCAATCCCGTTTTTGTCAGTAAATTCCCGGATATTACGACCGCTGATGTCACGGGCTTCGTCAATGAAGACGTTTTTAAGGTTGGTGATACGGCCGATGTCATCGTCTATAACACAGAGGATTTGTCCGGCTCCTATATCGTTGACCGTAAGGGACAGATTGGCTTTCCGCTAATCGGCTCTGTCGAAGTCGCGGGCCTAAGTACGTTGGAACTGCAAGATCGTTTAGTGCAGCTTTACGGACAGCGCTATCTGCAAGACCCGAGTATTGCCGTGAAATTAGAAGCGCGCAAACTTGGTAAAATCGTTGTCGATGGGGCCGTCGTTAAACCGGGCGTTTTTGAGATGTTCAGCTTAATGCGCCTGTCAGAGGCAGTTGCCCTTGGCGGCGGTTTAAATGAAAATGCCAACCGTAAAGAAGTGTATGTTGTGCGTGATTTTAACGGCGAACGTAAAGTGTTGGTGGCGAACTTGAACGATATTCGGAAGTTGGGCGCAGAAGACCCGCGCCTAATCCCGAATGATATTGTATTCGTTCAAGACAGTGCCGCCCGTATCGCTTTCAAAGAGATTTTAGCGACAGTGCCTTTGGTCAACACATTGGCAATTTTATCGACACGTTAGAGTTTTCTCTACCGAGCAATTATTCAGCCTGTTCATTTTGGAGATTTGTTTCCAATAAGGAGCAGGCTTTATGCTGAGATGTAAGGGAAGAGGCTTGATTTCAGCCTAAAGCTAGTACATCAGGCGTGAAAATTATGGAAACGGGCGCGATGAAACATAAGATTGCCATAATCGGCTTAGGCTATGTCGGTTTACCTTTGGCTGTGGAGTTCGGCAAAACGACTCCCACTGTGGGATTTGACATTAATGCCGAACGCATCTCAGAGCTTAACACGGGCCATGACCGCACATTAGAAGTCGATGCCGATGAAATGGCAGAAGCCAAACACATCAGCTATACAAACAAACTCGCCGATATTGCCGATTGCAACACCTTTATCGTGACCGTGCCGACGCCGGTAGACAGCTCTAAACAGCCCGACCTTAGTCCCATCAAAGGCGCGTCCACAATGCTGGGCCCAATTTTGAAAGACGGCGATATTGTTATTTACGAATCGACCGTCTTCCCGGGCTGTACCAATAATGTCTGTGTGCCCATTCTCGAAAAAGAATCCGGCCTAGAGCACAATAAAGATTTCTTCACGGGCTATAGCCCGGAGCGCATTAATCCCGGCGACAAGCTTCACCGCGTCACGGATATCCAAAAAGTTACCAGTGGCTCGACACCCGAAATTGCGACCATAGTTGATAATCTTTATGCCAGCGTCATCAAAGCTGGTACATTCAAATCCACAAGCATCGAAGTGGCCGAAGCCGCCAAAGTCATCGAGAACACACAGCGTGATTTGAATATTGCGCTGATGAATGAACTCGCTGTGATATTTGAGAAGCTCGACATCGACACCCAAGACGTGCTCGACGCTGCGGCGACAAAATGGAATTTCCTACGCTTCACGCCCGGCCTCGTCGGCGGGCATTGTATCGGTGTGGATCCATATTACCTGACCCACCGCGCCCAACAAGTCGGCCATCATCCTGATGTGATTCTGGCGGGCCGCCGTATTAATGACGGCATGAGCGCCTATGTTGCCGAACGTCTGGCCAAGCGCATGATGAAGAAACAGATTTCTGTTGTTGGTAGCCGCATTCTGGTCATGGGCCTGACCTTTAAAGAAAACTGCCCCGACCTTCGCAATTCCAAAGTCATTGACGTGATCAACACATTGCGAAGCTTCAATGCCAATGTCGATGTCTATGACCCTTGGGTGGAATCAGCTGAAGCTCAGCGCGTTTACGGCACTGACCTCATAGATGCACCACAAAACGGCACCTATGATGCTGTCTTAATGGCGGTTGGACATAAAGAGTTTGTCGAAATGGGCGCTGCAAAAGTCCGCGCGCTCGGTAAAGCCGACCATGTCTTCTTTGACCTCAAGGCCGTATTCGACCGCGAAGAAAGCGATGATAGGCTCTGATATGACAGTCTGCGTCACAGGTGTTGCCGGGTTTATCGGATATTTTACGGCCAAGCGCCTATTGGAGCGCGGCGATACCGTACTCGGGATCGACGTGGTCAATGATTATTATGATGTAGAGATCAAAGAAAAACGCCTTTCTCTGTTGAATGACTTGGCCGCGACGACAAAAGGTGATTTTCATTTCGAGCGTATCAATCTGGCAGATCAAGCTAAGGTCAATGCGGCCTTTGAAGCGCACCGCCCCGAGACGGTCATCAATTTGGCTGCGCAAGCGGGCGTCCGCTACAGCCTCGTTAATCCCCATGCCTATGTCGAATCCAATGTGATCGCTTTCACCAATATTTTGGAAGCCTGCCGTCATTATGACGTGAAACATTTGACCTATGCGTCCACTTCCAGCGTTTATGGCAGTCACACAAATATGCCGTTCACCGAGCACGAAAGTGTGGACCACCCGCTACAATTCTACGCGGCGACGAAAAAAGCCAATGAATTAATGGCGCATTCCTACAGCCATTTATTCCGCCTTCCGACAACGGGCCTGCGCTTCTTTACGGTATACGGGCCGTGGGGGCGCCCTGACATGGCGCTGTTTTTGTTTACGAAAAACATTATCGAAGAAAAGCCGATACAGCTCTTTAATTACGGCAATCACACACGCGATTTTACTTATGTCGATGATATCGTTGAAGGTGTTGTCCGCGTGAATGATAAGCCCGCCGAACCCAATCCCGATTGGGACCCGAAAAACCCGGATCCGCAAAGCTCCGATGCGCCCTACCGCATTTATAATATTGGCAATAATGATCCGGTCGAGCTCATGCAATATGTCGCCGCGATTGAGAAAGCTGTCGGCAAGACCGCCATTCGCGAAATGCTGCCCTTACAAAAAGGCGACGTGCCATCAACTTTCGCCGATGTCAGCGAATTGGTGAAAGCCGTAGACTACAAACCCGCGACCCACGTCCAGACGGGTGTCGATGCGTTCGTGGAATGGTACCGCGATTATTACGGCGTTTAGGGGCTGGCTCTGACTTTAATATTGGCGTTTTTGTCGTAGGTTGGACTTTACTTAAACTAGCCTCGCGCGCTTGGGACACTTCATCACATGAATGACCGTGATGCCCGAAAGGGGAGCCCTTGGAGCAAAGCCTGGAAATGACGGGCCGTAAGAAAAGTTCACGGTTGGCCAATTACAGACTCCAATCAATTCAACCCCCTACCGCAGAAAGCCACAATCGCATTCACGCCCATCAGGCCTCCGTTATATTCCTTAGTGTTGTTTCTGACAAAGCTCCTGAGTATTTGGAGCTTTGGATTTGACAATTTTGGTCGAAAGGGATTTTGCTTCTCAGCAAAATCTATCTCGGCCAGATAAAATTGTTCTTCTAAGCCTAGGACAGGAACGCGTCAGGTTTTGGTTTAGGAGACAGCGGGGTTGAGCATCGTCTGTGACTGGACGACTTTGCCGGGCCTTTTGGAGCGTGTGCCTGCCTACCGAGGGTTTCTTTCAAGACTAAG
>CAZMEN010000013.1:0-13386 GCA_964565335.1 uncultured Algimonas sp.
CCCCCATTTATCCGTTTTCGAAGCGTGGCGCGTAACGCGATTATCCGCTCTTGGGAGAACTTCAATGAAGGTATCAAGAATAACAATCCAATCACCGGGACTACGGTTTTGGTCTTTGAAGTCTTGTCCGACGCCTTGTTTCCAACCTCCCCAACCGATACGTCCAGAATAAACTTGATACCCCCACCCACGCTTGTAATCCTGATTCTGTTCAGGAAAATTGCGATAGCGAGGAATATAGGCCCCAATAGGACGACGTCCAAATGTATGCTTATCCTTCATTCCAGAAATTCGCGCCTCGACAACTGCGCCGCCGGCATGGTCCATCAAATTCCGCCCCACCTGATCTGACCTATTCGCCAAGCCATTTGGCATAGCTTCATTGGCAGAGGCCAATAGCAATAATGGCGTCGCAATTGCGCCAGCGTTGACGAAAATCATTTTAGCGTTGAACCGCTCTGTCTCTTTGGTTTTTGAATGAAGGCAATCCACAGAAGTGACGCGGTTCGTCTTTTCATCATAATTGACTTTGGTGGCTATCCGATCTGTCAGCAATGTTAAATTACCCGTCCGCTTCGCCGCAGGCAATGTGGCGGTCACAGAAGAAAAGTATGCATTATAGCCACATCCGTGATGACACCGGAAGCGCGCTTGGCACGGCCCACGTCCAAGCTCCGACTGTTCTTGGCTGACTCGTCTCAAATTAGCCGTCCGCCCCATTATCAAATGTCGGCCTGAATAATTTTCTTCCAATGACTTTTTGAAGGCAAGCTCTGCACAATTATGATCATAAGCGGGGCTGTAATGCGGCCCATCTGGGAGTTGCGCCAGACCATCTCTATTTCCGGCAATACCGACAAATTTTTCAACTTTGTCATACCAAGGAGCGATATCATTATAACGGACCGGCCAGTCGACACCCTCACCGTCCAGTTTGTTGGCTTCAAAGTCATGTGCCCCCAACCGATAAGACGCCCGACCCCACATGACAGATTTCCCGCCAACCCGATTTCCTCTACGCCACTTAAAAACGCCTTTTTGGTTCTCATAAGGCTGATCTGAATCTTTCATCCAGAAAT
Source organism: uncultured Algimonas sp. (assembly GCA_964565335.1). GTDB lineage: Bacteria > Pseudomonadota > Alphaproteobacteria > Caulobacterales > Maricaulaceae > Litorimonas. The sequence continues at coordinate 1,080 of CAZMEN010000013.1, forward strand.
GCTTATTGCTTTCTTTCAGGGCGTAAGTATCGCCCTGAACCGAAAAGTTACGGGCCATTTCATCAGGAGAGACTTTATCAAAATGCTTTGTTTCCCAAGGAGCAAGATTATCAGAGTAATCTTCCTCGGGTTTCATGGCTTGCCCTCGCTCTAATACGAGAACTTTAAGGCCTTTTTCGCATAACTCTTTTGCAACCCAGCCGCCGGACATTCCCGAACCGACAATAATCGCATCGAATTCTGCCATTAAAGCACGCCGCTTCTCAGCAGTTTTGCTGCATGATCGGCAGCTCTTGCGGAGAAAGCCATGTAGCTGATGGACGGGTTCTGACAGCCACCAGACGTCATGAAAGAGCCGTCTGTCACGAATAGATTCGGCACATCCCAACTCTGGTTCCACTCATTAAGAACCGATGTGGAGGCCTCACGCCCCATACGCGCGGTTCCCATTTCATGGATACCATTACCAGGAGGAGCCATATTTTCAGCCGTAATCTTATCCGGGTCATCCGTATCAATATCGGTGAAGCCAGCCGCTTCAAGCATAGCCCGCGTGTCACGAGTCGCTTGTTTCATTAGCTTAACCTCGTTTTCGCGATGCTTTTGATCCAATATAGGCACTGGGAAACCCCATTTGTCCTTGCGTGTTGAATGAAGCGTAACGCGATTACGCTCATCAGGCAGAATTTCTGCAAAAGCAATCATCCCCATGACCCATCGTCCGGGTGTTCGGTTTTTCGCCTTAAAGGCCTCTCCAACGCCGCCTTGCCACATCGTGCTCTGCCAGTTTTCACGATATATGCGGCCCTGATAGCCAAAGCCTCGAATGAAGCCATCACCCTCTTCCGTGTGATTGCGGAAACGCGGGATATAGAAGCCATTCGGACGTTTTCCGAAATGATATTTGTCTTCGAAGCCCGGCATCACCCCATAGCCGCGCGCTCCCGCCACATGATCCATCAAATTACGGCCTAGTTGGCCCGATGAATTTGCAAGCCCATTTTCAAAACCGTCCGTTGCAGAGTTTAGAAGAATTGATGTTGTTGGAATTGTCCCAGCATTCAAGAAGACAACCTTCGCTGTTATCGTTTTGGCCTCATTCGTTTTAACGTTAACTGTTTTTACACCTGTGGCCCGTTTGGTCTGCGGGTCATAATCAACCGAATGAACTGCGGTGTCAGGGATGAGTGTCATGTTTCCCGTGCGCTCAGCCGCAGGCAAAGTCGCCGAATTGGAACTGAAATAAGCACCGAATGAACAACCCCGATAGCAAAGGTCACGTGCTTGGCATTGCCCACGTCCTAAATCGAGTTGTTCTTGAGTGGGTTTCGTCAAATTAGCGACACGCCCTGGAATGACTTTCCGGCCCGGAAAAGTAGTTTCTACTTTGTCCTTAAAAATCTCTTCAGCACAAGTCAGGTCATGCGGCGGCTGGAAAACACCATCCGGTAGAATTTCTAAGCCCTCCATAGAACCCGAGATACCTGCAAACCGTTCGACATAATCATACCACGGCTTCATTTCTGCGTAACGGACAGGCCAATCAACGCCAACACCATCCGTTTTGTTTGCCTGAAAATCTATTTCGGACATGCGATAACTTTGTCGGCCCCACATGATAGAGCGGCCACCTTTATGATAACCTCGGCGCCAGCGATAGCTTTGCCCTTTTGGCGTTTCATAAGGGTGGTCGTTATCCTTGACCCAAAATTGTTTTGTATTTTGGTTGAACGCATAGACTTCATGTTGAATGGGGTACATGTCTCGGTCTTCCTGAGACGTTTTATCGAGATTAGGCGTGTCCCACGGATCAACCATATCGGTGTAATCCTTAAGCGGGTCTGTATCGCGCCCGCGTTCAATAACGGCGACTTTAAACCCTCGCTCTGCCATTTCTTTGGCAACCCACCCCCCAGACATGCCTGAGCCGACAACGATTACGTCAAAATCAGCCATTATGTAGCCCATGTCTTGGGATAGTCAGCCAAAGGCACACAGCCTTTCCATTCACCGGGAACAGGCTCATAGGCCAGTTCCAATGTCGCGCCGGGCTCACTCATGTAATAGGCTGTCGCAATCGTGGATTTCATATCCCGATAGAATCCGTCATTTGTCTGGCCGCCAAAGACCTTGGCATCATAGGCCCCTAGCTGCGCTTCACGGGCGGCTGGGTCTTTCCCTGTAAAATCGGGCAATGTTTTCGTTAAAGCGCGAACGCCCTTTCGCCAGTAAGCCCGATAATTGTCATCCCCCCAAAGAGTAGCCAGAGACTGGAGCTCTGCGGGCACACCCGCTTCCACGGCCCCAGGCGTGTCTGTCGTGGGAATAATGGTGTCAGCCAAAGCGGTTAACATCGCCATCTCGCTGTCCGTAAAGAAACCTTTGAAAGACGCGAACTCGGCATCTCCTAACTCTGTTTCACCTTCGGCTTGAGCCGTTTTACTCCCACAGGAGGCCAATGCCCCTGCAGCAGAAATGGCGAGTAGGCCTTGAATAGCATTCCGACGTGTTGCTTTGAGCTTAGTCATTATAGCTCCTCCGTATTCCCAGCCGTCGCTTGAATCGTTTTACGCAGCAGAAAGAGCACCAAAAACAACACAATTAAAACAACAGGAAAAAGAACAAGTTTTGACAAGGCGCCCTGTCCTGCCGCTACTTCTATCGCTTCGCCTGTGAGGCCTGATTCCTCGGCTGTCTTGCGGGCAGTATCAATCCACCCTCCGATAATTGGATTCCAAATTGTTAAGGCAAACATACCAGCTGCCCCTACGAGACTCATACCAAGCGCTCCACTGCGCGGGATATATTGTGCAACAACACCAATCATCGTCGGCCAAAAATAACAAACCCCAATTGCGAAAACGATAGCAGAAACATAAACCATCCCTCCGCTGGCACCTGACATCAAAAACAACCCTAATGTTGTTAAAACAGCAGATAAAAGAAGAACGCCAAGAGGATTTAAAGCGTGAATGAGTGGGCCAGCAAAGAAACGGCCAACGGCCATAATGCCTGTGACCATACCTAGTACAATCATAGGTGCTCCAGCAATATTCCCAAGTTGCGCCCCTAAAATTCGATCAACCCATTGCTGTGTCCCTAATTCCGAAGTCGCCGTAATGGACATTATAACCATCAATACAAGTAGAAGAATTGCGTCGCGCTTACTGCCCGTTCTGAACATAATCAGAAGGAAAGTAAGTCCCATAGCGAGAAACAAAGGAAGTACGAAAGTGAGGGGAAGTGATGGAATAAGGCTGTTCGGAGTTCCAATAAGAACTAGCAAACCAAAGACCAAAGACATCAAGAGAATACCCTTTGCATCAAGGTCTACCTTCTTTTCAAGGGCCGGAACCTCTGGAAACTTCGTTGTGAAAACCATAAATCCGTAAATTACAGTGGGGATAAGCATAATAGCAATTTGCGGCTGCCAACCGATGCCCGCGTCAGTCATAATATAGGAAATTACTGCACCTATAACGATACCGCCCGGGAACCATACATGGAATCGATTAAGCCATTTTGTTTTGTCTTTTTTGTAAAGGTCCGCGACAAGGGGGTTGCAGGCTGCTTCGACTGAACCGTTAGCAAAACCGATAAAAAAGGTTGAAATCAACAAACTCAAAAAACCACCTGCAAAGATTGTCAGTACCAACCCCAGTAGATGCCCCAGAAAGGCCAAAACCATAATCAATCGAGGTCCTAATTTATTATAGAGGAACCCAAATAAAACCATCGCCAAAGGAAAGCCTAAAAATGCCATTCCGTTAACCCAACCAAGTTGTGTGTCTGACAAAGTAAACTGGTCTGAAAGTTGTGTCAGTATACCAGCCCTAATTGCAAAGGTCATGGCCGTAACGATTAATGAAATACAGCTTAGCCAAAATAATTTATTTCGATTTATACCCATAGGCGTTTCATTCGCCTCGCTAATTGCCATCATTATATTTCCCCTTTTTATTTGCCCGATATTTCAGATATTTGTAGTTTTCTTTGCGTCGATATAATCAGGACAATCCCAACATTTTTCGATTAGAGTCTTTATCCGCTTTGCCGCCTGCGAAGTCATCAAAAGCCTTATCGGTAACGCGGATGATGTGGTCTGAGACGAATTTCGCGCCTTCACGTGCCCCATCCTCAGGATGCTTTAATGCACATTCCCACTCAACTACGGCCCATCCGTCAAAATCATAGCCCGTTAGCTTCGAGAATATCGCTTTGAAGTCAATTTGTCCGTCTCCAAGAGAACGGAACCGCCCCGGACGATCAACCCAGCCCTGATAACCGCCATAGACGCCAGATTTACCGTTTGGCCGAAACTCTGCGTCCTTTACGTGAAACATTTTTATACGATCATGATAATGGTCTATGAAGCTCAAATAATCGAGTTGCTGCAGAATAAAGTGACTAGGATCATAAAGAATATTACAGCGAGGGTGACCATCGACTTCTTCGAGGAAGCGTTCAAACGTCGCTCCGTCATGCAGGTCTTCTCCCGGATGAATTTCGTAACAAACATTGACTCCACATTCGTCATAATAATCTAATATCGGGCGCCAGCGTCTAGCTAATTCTGCGAACCCTTCTTCGACTAACCCTGCAGGGCGTTGCGGCCAAGGATACATGAAAGGCCAGACCAAAGCCCCTGGAAAGCTTACAGAATTTTTCAAACCGAGGCGCTGTGAAGCCTTCGCAGCAAACATAACTTGTTCGACGGCCCATTCTTGTCGCGCTTGGGGTTTTCCGTGCAAATGCGCGGGCGCAAAAGCGTCAAATGCCGTGTCATATGCGGGATGAACCGCGACTAGCTGCCCCTGTATATGTGTCGAGAGTTCAGTAATCTCAACGCCAGCCTCTTGGCACTTCCCTTTCAACTCGTCGCAATAATCCTGACTTTCAGCGGCGAGTTTTAAATCCATACAGGCAGGGTTATCAGATGGAATTTGAATCCCTTTATATCCCGCATCAGCCATCCATTTGGCCGCATTCTCTAAATTATCAAAGGGTTTTTCTCCCATAAATTGGGCGAGAAAAATAGCCGGGCCTTTGATGGTCTTCATCGTTTAATCTCCGTCCATGCTGAATCGTTAGCGCTGCTTTTCAAAAGCGCTTCTACAAACGCCATGCCTCTTATGCCTGCATCAATACCTGTCGCGCAGCCACCAGAATCACGCAAGGCTTTGGCGAAATCGAGATAACAGTTCGCGAAGGCTTCAAGGTAACCCTCAGGGTGTCCCGGCGGCGTTCGAAATAAGCCTTGCGCCTCTTGAGATAAGTATCCTTGCCCAGCCCGTAAAATCTCGGTGGGTTTATCAATATAGGTTCGAATCAGCGTATTGGGTTCTTCCTGATGCCACTCCAAACCACCTGTTTCTCCGTAAACACGGATAGACAAACTATTTTCATTGCCAATGCAGACCTGAGAGGCACTGAGAGTTCCCTTAACGCCATCTTCCATGCGGAATAATGCCGACCCATCATCATCCAACCGGCGGCCATCAACGAATATGGACAAGTCAGCGGCAAGATGGGTCATGATTTTCCCTGTCACAAACTCCGCCAAATTATGGGCATGCGTGCCAATATCGCCCATACACCCTGAACCGCCTGATCTTGCAGGGTCGGTGCGCCAATCGGCTTGTTTGTTGTCAACCTCAGTTGCCAACCAACCTTGGATGTACTCAACAAAGACTTTTCGGACATTTCCGATGCCACCTTTTTCAATAATATTTCGCGCCTCACTGACCAAGGGATAACCTAAGTAAGTATGTGTCAGGCCATATGATTTGCCTGACCTATGAACAATTTCGCCAAGCGTTTTGGCTTCCTCTAAATTCAGCGTCGCCGGTTTATCAGACAACACATGAAAGCCTGCTTCCAGCGCGGCTTTGGCGACAGGGAAATGAACATGATTTGGCGTAACGATTGAGACAAACTCCATCCGCGAGTCTTCCGGAAGAGCCGCCTCTCTCTTCATCATTGTTTCAAAGTCAGAGTAACATCGGCTTTCAGAGAGGCCTAAAGACGCGCCTGTTTGGAGACAATTTTCTTCATTTCGAGAAAAGGCACCACAAACAAGCTCAATCTGCCCATCTAGCCTCGCCGCAAGTCTATGGACTTCACCAATAAATGCGCCTTGGCCTCCGCCAACCATGCCCATACGTACCGGTTTCCATTTCGCATTGCCCGAAGGTTGCGTCATTTCCATCCCCTTTAACGGTTTTACCGTTACTCACTAGCCCAAGAAAAATCAAAAGACAGCGTTGTCATTGCCGCTATAAAGAGAGGATTGCCACGTAATGTCAAGACTTAGAGCAGAGAAAGCGTTTTATTCTTTGACAGCTTTGAAATTGCAATCTTTCAATTTTTACATATGGTCGCCTTATGACCATTTATAAAACCCTTTCTCTCTCTTTGACTTGTATATCGATCATTGGCTTATCAAGCTGCGCAACGACGCCAGATCCCGCGAAAGTCTGCACAGCAGAATGGATCACCCCACGTGCAGATAAAGCAGTCAGCCGCATAGAGTCTAAAACCGTTAAGGCCATTAAAAGCCTACGAAAATTGGGGGACGCCTATGTCGATGGGAAGACACCGGGAATGTTTACAATGATGCGGTTTCAGTCCTCAGTAGAAAGCTTACAAAAAGAGCTTACAGAAGGACGCGGCATTACAGATATAAAAATGCTAGCGAAGACATGCGATGACCCAGACATCATGACCAAAGCCGTTAGGAATGTTTTTGAAAACCAGGGTATCTCGATTAAATTTATGGACATCATTGAAGATATGAAAATCTATCGGGACATCATTCAAAAGAACCTCAAGGATTTAGACGCTGTTTCCCAAACTTAAAGTTACACCAACGTCTCGATAACTGCACGTCAAAGCACTCCAACATTGACGATTCCACCGTGTGAGCATAGAGGGCGAACATGACCTACCGCATAGCAGCGCTCTATCACTTTACGGCTCTTCCGGATTACAAAGCCTTGCAACCTTGGCTGTTAAAAATGTGTGAGTTGCAGGGCATTAAGGGCACAATCCTTTTGGCAAAAGAAGGAATTAACGGCACAATTTCTGGATCAAACGAAGCCATTGAAACTATTTTGGGCTATTTACGAGCGGACCCTCGTTTAGAGGGGCTCGACGCAAAGTTCTCCGAAGCGGAAGACGCTCCTTTTTATCGTATGAAAGTTCGTCTCAAAAAAGAAATCGTCACGATGGGAGTTGAGAATATAGACCCCAATAATGTTGTCGGCACTTATGTTACGCCCGATGAGTGGAATGATTTGATTACTGACCCCGACACAGTTTTGATTGATACACGTAATGACTATGAGGTGGAAATCGGCACTTTTGAGGGCGCCATAAACCCCAATACAAAAACGTTTCGCGAATTCCCGCAATGGGTTGAAGACAACCGCAAGAACTTAGCAAAGCCAAAAGTGGCGATGTTTTGCACGGGCGGTATTCGGTGTGAAAAAGCCAGCGCCTATATGAAACAAAACGGGTTCGACGATGTTTACCATCTGAAAGGCGGTATTCTGAAATATTTGGAGACCCAACCCAAGGAGGAAAGCCTCTGGAATGGTGAATGCTTCGTGTTTGACCAGAGGGTCGCTGTCAAACACGATCTTGAACAAGGTCAGTATGACCAATGCTATGCGTGTCGCCATCCGATAACAGAGGACGACAAGAACTCCCCGCTTTATCTAAAGGGAATATCTTGTCATCTTTGTCACGACACAATGAGTGAAGAACAAAAAGCCCGCTTTGGCGAGCGGCAGAAACAAATCGACCTCGCAAAAGCCCGCGGTGAAGTTCACATCGGGCGAAAAGCAGAGACCTGAACAAACTGATGACACAGGCTATTCTCTACTCTTTCCGGCGTTGTCCCTATGCTATGAGGGCACGCATGGCTCTAAACGTGTCGGGGCTGGAGTATGAGCATCGTGAAGTTGCTTTGCGCGATAAACCTCAAGCTATGTTAAAGGCCTCCCCGAAAGGCACGGTTCCTGTATTCGTAACGGACAAAGGAAAAGTGATTGACGAAAGTTTGGCCGTTATGCGCTATGCGCTTTCTAAAAATGACCCTGAAAATTGGCTCTCTGACACCAGTAGACATATTAGCGATACGGAAACCTTCCTCACGCTCATGGATAATGAATTCAAATTTCACCTGGACCGCTACAAATATGCCAGCCGCTATGACGAAAATGCCAATCGCGGTGATGTGGATTTGAAACACAGGGCTCAAGCGATTGAAATTTTACTAAAATGGGAAACGGCTTTAAGCCAATCTTCTTATTTACTCGGGGAGACAGCAACTCTCTCCGATATTGCGACCTTTCCATTTATTCGGCAATTCGCGGCCACAGAAAGAAAATGGTGGGAAAGCCGCCCTCTTCCCTATGTGGCAGATTGGCTTGAAGGATTCGTGCAGTCCGACAGGTTTAAAGCGATTATGAAAAAACGGCCTCTCTGGCCAACCGAGAGCGTTTCAAGTTAATCCTACTCCCTAACGAACCTAATGTTTTAAGTCTTTTGGGACCGAAAATGATTCCTCCACAACCAAAACGCGTTATCAACACGCTGTTGGGTCCATCAGCCTTGTAGGAATCGTCTAGCTTCATACTGTTTAATTAGAGATTCGATAGATTTTGAGGCGCTTTCTAAATGTCATTTGCTGACCATAATTGCATACGACCTGCCCCGACCTTAACAGGTATGGACGCGCTTAGAGGCAACCCTATTTCTGTATTCGAACGTCTCTCCCTCGCTGAGGGTTACGAGGTTGAACGTAAAGCTGACAATGAAATTGAACTCACCATCCCAGGCTTGTGGTGTGACCATAATGTCAGCTTCATATGGAACAGTGCCTCTGAACATGTGCAGTGTTTCTTGATGTTTGACAGCAAAACACCGGGCGGACGTTCAGATGACATGTGCCGATTAATCTCACTGATCAATGAGAACCTAAACTCCGGTCACTTTGAATACTCCAATCAATTTAAAACGCTTATTTATCGCAACACATTAAGCCTCAAAGGCGGCGCTAAGCTGAAGGTCGAGCAAGCCATGGATTTAATCGCGAATGCTTTGGACGCGGCAGAACGTGGCTACCCAGCTTGTCAATATGTCGTTTGGGCGGGGAAGTCACCGGAAGACGCGCTTAACTCAGCCTTGATGGATTTGGCAGGTTTCCCGTAACTCGGCAAACGCCGGTTCTAAATCGGTAGCGACAAAATCACTCTTAAGCCGCCGAGAGGGCTATCAGAAAGCTTCAATGTACCGCCATGTAATTGCGCAATGTCGCGGGCTATGGATAGGCCCAGTCCGACACCTTCAATATTCTGACTTCGCGCACCGTCCAAACGACTAAAGGCTCGAAAGGCTTCGCTGCGATCCTCTTTTGGAATACCGTTGCCATCGTCATCTACGTAAATCTCCACATGAGTGGATGACACCGAAACGGATAACTCAGCACCATTCGCATATTTTACACTGTTATTAATCAGGTTATCCAAGCAGCGTTGCAGCGCTACAGGGCGGATTTCTAATGCAACAGACTCATTTATTGTCTGCCTGTCAAATTTAACATCCTTACCTTCAGTAATGCCCTCCAAATAATCCAATAAATCAACAGCTTCCGGACTCTCTTGTTCCAAACCGCGGGCGAAATCGAGATAGCCATTCAGCATGTTCTCCATTTCAATTATATCTGCTTTGGCCGCCCGAACCTCCTCACTATCCTCTTGCATCGCGAGTTGGAGTTTCAGCCGTGTAAGCGGCGTACGCAAATCATGAGAGACACCCGCCAGCATCATCGTCCTTTGCTCGAGATGACGTTGAATGCGACTACGCATTTTCAAGAAAGAATGTCCGGCGCGGCGCACCTCAGAAGCCCCTGTTGGTTTAAAGCCACCCAAAGTTTGCCCTTTACCATATGCATCCGCCGCATCGGCTAACTCTCGAATAGGGCGCGCTTGGTTGCGAATGAAAATGATAGATACAAGAGTTAGTAAAACCGTGGCGGTAATCAGCCAAAAAATAAAAACGAAGCCTGTGGGAGCAAAAACGCGCTCCCGCGCAGCGATAAAACGAAGATACCCTCCATCGACCTCAACCCGTATATCTATGTGATTAGGGTAGCGGGTGGTATCAAACCAGAAGCGGTCTTTGAGGCTCTCATTGAGTGATTGCCTCAGTGTTTTATCCAAAGTTGCAAAGAACATTTGTCGACGTTGACTAATGGGAAGAGTTTCTCCTTCCCGAAAGACCACAGACAATTGCATTTCGGGTCGGAACAAGGCGTCCAACTCTTCTGCATGCGCGACTGTTGAATCCTCCTTAAAGAGTGTCGTCGCCACAGCAATGTCAGCGGCCACACTGTCAGAAAGATTGGCGGTCACCCGTGCCCAATGCGCATTGAAAAAGAAATAAGCCACAGCAATTTGCATGATCGCAATCGGCAGCATGATAATCAGCAAAGCCCGACCGAACAGGCTTTTAGGGAGGTAGCGTTTCAGGAACATGCCTAGGCAACCATTCTTTAGGTGTCCGCTTTGCAGATTAAACGATAACCCTGCCCTCGCACCGTAAGAACATATTCAGGCTCCGCGGGATGCATTTCAATCTTTCGTCTTAGGCGGGTGATTTGTACGTCCACGGCGCGGTCAGATGTGGCATTAATATTACGGGAGAGTTGAAAGCGAGAAACAGTCGCTCCGCCTTGTTTCGCCAGAATGTTCAGCAATACGTCCTCCCCTGTCGTCAGACGAATGCGATTACCGTCTTTAGTCAATAAACGTGAAGAGACATCGTAATTGTAAGGCCCAAAGGTTACATTTTGAGAAAGCGGTGCTTGTCCGCTACGCCGGAAAATATTGTCTATCCGCAAAAGCAATTCCTCTGGCTCAAAAGGTTTCGACAAATAATCATCTGCTCCAGCCTTGAGTCCTGTTATTCGGTCCTCTACATCGCCTTTTGCCGTTAGTAAGATAATCGGGATTTCACTCCCTTCGCGCAAACTTCGGGATAGGCTTAACCCATCCTCACCCGGCATCATAACATCCAAAATAATCAAATCGAACTCCAGCCCCCTCATCTTTAGTCGAGCTGTTGCGGCATCTTCTGCAACAGAGGTTCGAAAACCTTGACGGTTCAAATATTTTTGCAGCAATAAGCGAATACGATTATCATCATCAACAATCAGAATATGGGTGTTTTGGCGCTCAAGTTCTGTCAATCCGGATGATGTCATGAATAATTTCCTACAATCGGCACGTTTCACATATTGACTTAACATTAATCTGCGCAAGAATGGCCTCAAATGCAGTAAGCCGCAAGAACGTCTTGCGGCTTTTACGATTATAAGGTCGGGCAAATGATTGAAAAAGCGTATCATGATCGTGATGGTCATATCTGGATGGACGGAGAATTTCTGGATTGGCGTGACACAAAGGTGCACATCCTAACCCACTCATTACATTACGGCTCCGCTGTTTTTGAGGGCAATCGCGCCTATGGCGGAGAGATTTTCCGCCTTTCAGATCATTCTCAACGATTGAAAAATTCTGCCAACATTCTCGGCTATGATATCCCTTACACAAAAGATGAAATTGACCAGGCCTGTATCGAGGCGCTCGCAAATTCAGGCCTGAAGGATGCCTATGTCCGGCCTGTGGCTTGGCGGGGCTCAGACATGATGGGCGTCGCATCCAAAAACAACAAAATCCATCTAGCAATCGCTTGTTGGCATTGGGGGAGTTATTTTTCTGATAAAATGAAGGGGATTCGTCTTTGTATTTCTGATTGGAAACGCCCGTCTCCGGATACGAGCCCCTGCAAATCAAAAGCGGCTGGTCTTTATATGATTTGCACCCTCGCCAAAGACAAAGCGGCGACTACCGGTTGGGACGATGCCTTGATGTTCGACTATAAAGGCCGTGTGGCAGAATGTACCGGCGCGCATATTTTCTTCATCAAAGGAGATGAGTTACACACGCCAACCAATGATATTTTATTGGAAGGCATCACCCATGATAGTATTATCAAGCTTGCCGAAGCTAAAGGGTATAAAGTTCATAAACGCGATATAATGCCTGATGAAATGCGTGATTTTGATGAGTGTTTCGTCGTAGGTACAGCAGCTGAAGTCACACCTGTCCGAGAGATAGACGGCATTCATTACAAACCAGGCAAAGTTTGTGAAGATATGGTTGGTCTTTATGATGACGCTGTGAATGGGCGCGGTATATTGAAGTTTTAATCCTTCAACGCCGCTCTGAAATAGAGCGAA
>CAZMEN010000013.1:13396-48732 GCA_964565335.1 uncultured Algimonas sp.
AACCGGTATAAACAGACAATATTGCGGCTAGCCATAAAGAGCTTAATCCGAAAAATTTAGTCCAAGATCTTGTATCCGGAATAGCCGAATCAATCGGTAGATAACTCGTGCTCAAAATCCAAACCAAGAGTATGGCTATAGCTAGCATTTCGAAAGCCGTTTTCCATTTAGCAAGTTGCGTCGGCGGCATCACTCGTCCTGTTAGGGCAGCATGTTCACGAGCGCCTGAGACCAAAATATCTCGAAATATAATCGCCAATGACGGTATTAAGAATAGTGGGTTGCCCAAGGAAGCGATACAAAAAGCGATTAAACATCCCGCGACCAATAATTTATCTGCGATCGGGTCAATCATGCGGCCAAAGCCACTCACGACTTTCCATCTTCGCGCTAAATACCCATCCAGAAAATCAGTCAACGCCGCAAAAGCAAACAATCCAAAGACAACCCAAACCCGGCCAAAGAATAAATTCCATTTAAAGGCTAAAGATAAAATGCCTGTGATGAGTAAAGGCACGCTGAGGATACGTAACACCGTAAGAGCGTTCGGAACCCAATAAAGCGAATGACGTTGTGCGGGAACCGTCAGGTTTTCATTACTCATTCCGTTATATCCGCTTCTACTGTTTGCTCTTTCAATTCAGGATTACGGAGAATTTGGAAGGCCGTGATAACGGATAATAAGGCGGCTAGCCATAAAATACCCTGCCCCACGCCCCATATCCAAGGTGACGAGGAATTGAAAACGTCCATTACATTGGTTTCATCAGCTCTATATTTATCAAAAGCTAGCGTGAGCCATGGCGAGCCTACCAAAATACAAACCGCCAACATGGATAAACCCGACTTCGTATTCCCTAAAAACGTATCTGACCAACCATAACGAGATATTTCAAATCCCTTGATTAACCCGATAAAAATTTCACGGAAAATCAAAATACAAGCAGGTATCAAAAATGGCCAAAACAAAAGGCCTTCACGATAGATGACGGCGATCAAAGCCAATAATGTTCCGACCACCAAAACAGTGTCCGCCGCATCATCCGCCCATCCGAATTTTCTGTGCTGAGCTCGCGCCGAACCTCCGAAGTAATCATCAAAGATATCTGTCAATGCCGCGATAATAAATAAGATCGAAGCAAATACCGCCATCTGTGTTTCGGGCCAATAGAAAAAGATAATGGCCATAATAATAGGCGTGGCGAGTATTCGGATAAGTGTTAAGCCGTCGGCAAAGGCGCCTCCGACTTGAGCGGGGCTAATGTCTTCATTTGAAGATGAATCTGAATTTGACATATAACCCGCATACAGCAAATTAAAGCAAATGGAAATTATCGTTCGTGGAAATAATCGTGAATAGATTTTGCCATGCGGTGGCTGACGCCCTCTACACTCGCTAACTCTTCCGCAGATGCCGACTTTATCGCCTTAGCAGACCCAAAATGCGCTAAAAGTGCCTTTTTTCGACTTGGACCGACCCCCGAAATGTCGTCCAGTGGATTTTTCTTCATATCCTTCTTCCGCCGTGCCCGATGTGAGCCAATAGCAAAGCGGTGAGCCTCATCTCTAAGCCTTTGCAGGTAATAAAGCGCAGGCGTTCGGGGAGGCAGGCTGAAAACCGGACGGTCATTCATGAAGAAATTCTCTCGCCCCGCATTCCTATCAGGACCTTTAGCGATACCAACTAGTGTTGTTCGCTCCAGCACGCCTAGCTCTCTGAGCGTGTCGGTCACTACGGATAATTGTCCTTTGCCTCCATCAATTAAAACAAGATCGGGCCATTCCAGAGTTTTGTCCTTTGCTAAGCGCGAAAATCGTCTGCGAAAGACTTCACGCATCATGCCATAATCATCTCCTGGAACTGTCTCTTCATCTTTAATATTTAAAGTACGGTAATCGCGTTTTTGAAAACCGGTCGCCCCCGCCACAATGAACGCACCAATCGCATTTGTGCCTTGAATATGACTGTTATCATAGACCTCGATTCGCTCGGGCGGATTTTCCATACCGAAAACATCCTGTAGCTCGGCCAAGAGCTTTGCTTGCGTTGCGGTTTCTGCCAGCTTTCGGCCATGGGCTTCCTGAGCATTGTTAACAGCCATATCGACGAGCTTCTTTTTCTCACCACGCAAGGGCTTATTGACCGTGATTTTTCGCCCCGACTGCGCGCTTAGAGCCTGCTCGACTAGGCTATGATGTGGAACGTCTTCATTGATGAATATGGTTTTGGGGATAGGTTTATTTGAATAGAATTGGGCGATAAAAGCCTCAAGAATCTCGCCAGGCGTATCGTCTTTACCATGACGAGGAAAATGCGAACTATTCCCCCAGTTTTGACCCGCACGGAAAAAGAAAACCTGAATGCAGGTTTGCCCCCCTCCCGAATGCAATCCGATCACATCGCCATCGGAAAACGTCATGGGGTTGACGCCGCCCGCCGTCGTGCTGACTTTGGCCATCGCTTGAATTCGGTCACGTAACTCGGCCGCCTTCTCGTAATCAAGCGCCTTCGACGACTCGTTCATTTCAAGGGACAATCGCTGTCGTAACGCATCGGATTTGCCCTTTAGAAAGTCCTCCGCATCCTGAATCAATGCCCCATAATCGGGAATAGATATCTCTCCTGTACAAGGCGCAGAGCAACGTTTGATTTGATATTGCAAGCAAGGGCGTGTGCGAGATTCGTAAATGCTATCCGAACAATTCCGAAGCCTAAAGGCGCGCTGAAGTGTATCCAGTGTCCGGTTCACCGCACTCGCACTGGCGAACGGGCCATAATAATCCCCTTTGATGTTGCGAGCCCCGCGATGTTTGTTCACTTGCGCCGCTTCGTGGTCTTTGCGAACCAGAATATACGGGAAGCTTTTATCATCGCGCAGTAGAATATTATAACGCGGCTTCAGACGCTTAATAAGAGTCGCTTCAAGTAAAAGAGCCTCAGTTTCCGTTTTGCAAACGACAAATTCCATTTCAACTGTCGCCATTATCATACGGCGGATACGCGTGGGGTGTCGGTCATATTTTGTGTAGGCAGAAACACGTTTCTTCAGGTCTTTGGCCTTGCCCACATAAAGGACCGCCCCATGCTCATCCATCATGCGATAAACGCCGGGTTTGGACGGCAGGCGCAAAACATAGTCTGCGATACGCTTCGCGCCGACGAGTTTGCCAGAAGCATTACCGGATGATGTTCCTAAAGTGGACATAGGCTTTAGTTAAGTGGGAGCTTTAGTAAGAGCAATAGTGTGAGCTGTCACAATACCGGCTCTCGCAGGTTTTAGAATGCAAACTGCTCTAATATAGATAAGTCCACACGTTCTAAGGCAATTTGATGAGTCGCCTGCAAAACTACCTTTGGCGCTTTTCCGGCTTTGTAGGCTTCCCGCCATCGCTCCAAGCATAGGCACCACTTATCGCCCGCTTTCAGCCCCGGAAAATTATAGTGCGGAAGAGGTGTCGAAAGATCATTACCTTGGGCTTTGGAAAAACTTAAAAACGCATCCGTCATAACGGCGCAAACGATGTGCCGCCCTCGGTCTGTCGGCCCGGTTTCGCAACAACCATCTCGGAAGAAACCTGTCATAGGCTCGACCGAACAAGGCTCTAATGACGTGCCTAAAACATTTAAACTATCAGTCATAAACCCTGCTCTAATGTCTAAGCGTTAATCACGACGACGCAGGATTTCGACACCTGCCGCATCTGCTTTTCGCAAAGCCTGCGGTTTCGAAATACGCACGGCGCAGCTTTGCACACGCTCATCAAACGCAAGAGCCCAATCCGCAATACGTTCAGCCAAAGTCTCGACAAGTTGCACATGCGCTTCTAGTGCGAGTTCTTCTGCCTTTTCCGCAACGACGCCATAATCCAAAGTTTCATGCAGTCGATCATCTTTGGGCGCATCCATACCGCTCATATCTAGCTCAATATCAACAATAATCGGTTGAGTATCCTCATATTCATGAGGATGTACGCCGATGGAGGCCTGTATCAACAATCCGCGAACGAAAATACGGGTTGTGGGTTTTAAATCCTGCTTATCTCTCAAGCGGCGATATATTGAGCGTCTGGCCAAAACTATACCTCGTCATCCAATTCAATATCCGGCGTCTCCCACCGTAAATGCTGACCACCATCCACGGCCAAAAACTGTCCAGTGACTGCTTGAGCGTTTAACAAATAGCTGACGGCTTGTAACAAGCTTTCAGGCGGAGAGCCGACTCCCAATAAGGTTTCAGAAGCCTCCCTTGCAAAGGCTTCTGCTGTCTGTCCTGAATTTTGTAAAACAGGCCCCGGTCCAATTGCATTCACGCGTATATCCGGAGCTAAAGCCTGGGCGAGTGTTTTTGTCGCCCAATGCAATGATGCTTTGGACAGAGTGTAAGAGAAATATTGTGGATTTGGTTTCAAAACCCGCTGATCAATTACATTGATGATGGACGCGCCGGGCGGTGCTTGCTCCGCAAAACTTTGAGACAAAATAACGGGCGCACGGAGGTTTGCGTCCATGTGATAATCATAACTGGCGCGGCTCAATAAGGATGCCGCCCCTTTTGCGGCAGGCCTCACGCGATCATCTTTAAATGTCGAAGCATTGTTTATCAGTGCCGTGATAGGGCGTCCCGCAATTGAGGAAGCACGATGTATTAGAGTATCGCATTCCTGAGGCACGGACAGATTGCCCTGCACTGTGAAGGCCTCCGCGCCCTTCCCATTTAGCTCCGACACTAACGCCCTCGCCTTTTCAGCGCTACGAAAGCAATGGATTATAACAGTCCAGCCTTGCTCGGAAAGACCACGTGCCAGTGCCGCTCCGACACGAGCCGCGCCGCCAGTTATCAAGACGGTTTTATTCATGCAGAGCAATTCGGTAACGCGCCCGTTCACCGCAAGACGGCCTACCGACCTCCACACAGATTAAACCCGGAAGTTTCGGCGCAAGCCGTTCAAATATCCAAAGAGCAATTTGTTCAAGCGCAGGCTGCTCAAGCCCTTCAATTTCATTGAGCAAAGCGTGATCCAAAGGTTCAACGACCTCTTTGACGAGCGTCTCGATTTTCCACAAATCGCGAATCCATCCTTTATCAGATTGGGCATCGCCGCGAATAACGACCTTGCCCTTAAACGAATGGCCATGAATATGTTTGAACAAATCATTTGCATCAGGATGCCCGAAATAATGGGCTGCCTCGAATTGAAAGTCTTTTTCAATTTCCAGATAAGCTGTCATCTCAGTGAGGCCTCACCGATTACAGTATACTGCGGGCGATCGCCAACATGTAGAGGACATAACCCAATGTGAATACTGCGCCCGTTTTTCGTCCAATGGATTTGCGGCTAAGAACATAAACCAACAGGGCCAGTGTAACAGCTAGCATCACCCACATATCAAAAACTAAAAGCTGTCTTTCGACCAAAACTGAGCCCGACATAGCAGCAGCGCCCATAACCGCGAAGCAGTTAAAAATATTCGATCCCAAAACATTGCCAATCGCGACCTCGGAATGCCCTCGATAAGACGCAATAACGACAGTCGTAATTTCGGGAAGCGATGTACCAATAGCAATAATTGTCAACCCGATGATAGTTTCCGATACTCCGAAAGCCAAAGCGATAGTTTGAGCATTACTGACGATCATCCAACCGCCTAAAACAAGGCCTATTATACCCATAACGACCCAAAACAATGACAACACAATATTGGTTGGCAAACCATCTTCTCCTTCGTCAATATCTGCCATTTCCTCCAATATCGGGTCGTGCGCTCCAGCTTTTGCCAGCGTAAACATCCATGACAAATACAGAATAATTCCCACGAAAAGAATTGCGCCCTGCCAGAACACCATAGGGTTTCCCATGAATGCTAAAGCAATGAGTAACGTTGTAGCCACCAAACAGACAAAGCTATTACGCGCAACACCGCTGATATTCGTTGGGATAGCCATTATCAAAGCCGGCAGACCGAGCGCCAAGAGAACGTTTGCGATATTAGAGCCGACGACGTTACCGATCGCTAGTTCGCCCATGCCCCGTAATGTCGCCTGCACGCTAACGACCATTTCAGGTGCCGACGTACCAAAAGCAACAATCGTCAAGCCAACGATGAGCGAAGGCACCCCCCAATGACGGGCAAGCGCAGCCGCGCCCCGCACCATGATATCACCGGCAACGATGAGTATCACAATGCCAAGCAGCAAAAGTCCAAAGGTTAGAAGCATTAAGGGTTAGACCTAGTCGAACCGCTTGTAATCAAGGTAGTTCAATCCGCCAAAGACGATAAAGATAAGCGCGAAAGCAAAAAGAGCAGGGTCAACCGAAAATCCGAGAATACTAATACCGGCTTGAACAAGAGAGAACATAGTTGTGAACCTTTAAAACTGACTGGTAATACAGACATATGAATTTCGGGTTCTATAAACCCCTTAGACGAAAAGGCCAAGTGCGCTAATGTGCTTTCCGAGCTAAAGTTTGGTATGTAAGTTGAAAGGGGGAATTATGGCAAAAGTATTGGGAGTCGGCGGAATATTCTTACGCTGCCGTGATGTGGAGGCTTATCGTAAATGGTGGACTGACATCATGGGATTGAACATTTCTGATTGGGGAACATTTGAGTGGGACAACCCTCAGACACTACGGTCCATGCTGAGCCCTTTTTCGGATGACAGCACTTATTTTGCGCCGTCCACTGAACGGGTCATGATAAATTTACAAGTTGAGGACGTTCCCGCGCTGATAAAACAAGCTAAAAGCGGCGGAGCGACCGTAATTGGGGACATAGAAACCAATGAATATGGAACTTTTGGTTGGTTTATTGACCCGGAGGGTTACAAGATAGAGTTATGGGAAGCGCCTAACGCGTGAGTCTCGTTAAAATTTAATAATAAAGGACCTAATATGTTCGGAATGATCCCCTTTGTAAAAGCTGCCGGAAAAGGCTTGGGCGGCCTATTTGGAAGAAATAAAAAAGAGTCGGAAGACGCGCTGAAAAAGGAAGTAGACGGGTTTGGTCTGGATACATCTGGCGTCAAAATTGCCGTAAATGATGACGGCACAGTCAATGTCTCTGGTGAAGCGATCAGCCAAGAAATGAAAGAAAAAATCATTCTCGCGGTCGGCAATGTCGAAGGCGTCGGCGGTGTTAAGGACGAAACGAAAGCCAAAGTCGGCGGACGCGAATCACAATTCCACACAGTGGTCAGCGGCGATACGCTTTCCGCAATTTCCAAAAAATATTACGGTACATGGCGTCTATACCCTGAAATCTTTGAGGCCAATAAGCCTATGCTCTCCGACCCGGATAAAATCTATCCCGGACAAGTGCTTCGCATTCCGGCGATTAGCACAGCCACTTCATAAGTTTCCCGCAAACTTAGACGAATAGATTGAAACTACAGAAACGGGCTTCGTACAGAGGCCCGTTTTTTTTTGAAGTATGACCTTCAAAATAAGGCCTTAAAATAAGACAGGGGCGGGGCTGTTCGGTGTCGAGAGAAAGAGAGAAACCTTCCGACATCCAAAGAGCCTCCGCCCTGCTACGTGCCCTATGTGGAACCTTATCGGATGACAGGCCTGTAAGGGGGGACGCACGTAAGTTTGTGATTAACGCAAAGCGATTGAACTAAGCCTGAACACAAAAGTTGTATGAGGTTCATCTAGGTGGGCAATTGGTAATATTTCAATCGAGCAAACATCATCCTTTTCACTTTATGATGCGTATGAATAATATTGCATCCAAAGAATAAGATAATGGCCCTTCCTTCAGCTTCAAAAACATCCGTAAATACATTTAACAAAGGCGAACAGCCTATTGATAATGCGCCCTTTATTGAAGTTAATGATAACTTATCCTGTGTTCCACAACATTATCTCACTTACTCTCATGATAGAGAGACAATAGAGGCCTTGTTAGCCCAAATAGACTTTGATGAGCGCTATTTGCTTTTCGTCGATGAGGACGGAGACGTACCATACATACAGGTCGGTATTGTGGGTTACGATAACTACAAAAGCGAGAAAGCCCAACTAGGAAAAAAGATTGTTTTCGGTAGAAAATGGCGCGTCGAACCAAACCTCCCAACGTCTGAAATTATACAAACAACGTTTCTAGCTCTTAAAAAGGCTGCGGAACATGAATTGCGTGAGCGTTTAACATTCATAACGCAGAGTTCGAAGGGTAGAAAAGTCAAAACGACCCCATTCAATGGGCATCACGACATTCCCCTTTTCGTGCGTTGTCAGGATGATCTGAGACAACCTCTGTCACAACAATCTTCACTTGAAGACATCATTTCCCGCGTTAAATTCAACAAAGGACAGTTCATTCCCGTTCACGTGGAACAACGACATTCATCTCAATGGATTATTGACCTGGATTACCGTGGGCCAAGCGAATACGGTCTCAAATCGGGCGATACCATTACGCTCTTATTGCCTGACATCTGTGAAAATACAGTTGTTCATACCCTTATGGAAGCTCTCATAAGGAGAAGCGATCGGTTGGTCGACGAACAGTTTAAATTTCAAGGCTTCGCTGTTTTTAGTCGCACAAATTCAATTTCAGCCATTTCTGCTTTATCATCGACTATTCGGGGAAAGAAATCTGGCGCAAATTGCATGAATGCATATTTCGACCGAAACTTGGAAAAAGAAAAATATGACACCGACTCAAGTCGAGTTCCGAAGTTGACGCAAAGCGCCTATTCTAATTCCTTAAGAGAGCAGCTCCAAAAATTAGATATTAGAGTTGGGTTCTGCCCAAAATAACGAATTATTTCGTAGTTTTCTTAACGCTTGCCTTTCGAGGCGCTCTTTTCGCCGGGGCTTTTTTGGGCTTTTGCGCAGCTTTTAGACTATCAATCTCGGCCAAAGCTTTGTCCAAACGCGCTTTGAGGACTTCATGCTCGTCGCGGCTCACTAAATCCATATCAGCGATAAACTTTTCGGCTTGAGATCGCGTCATCGCTTTAACCTCGTCTCCGACACCTTTCAAAGCACCAGCGGCATTGGTGAGGAGGTTTGAAATATCTTCGAGGGGGCGGGATTTGCTTTGCATTATTAAGACTCTCTACAAGGACGTGCCGTAAAACACGAGTTTGGCTTTGCGTCATAGATAAGGACGCGTTAGAGCAAAATCCAGATGACAAAGCGTCATTTTGATTTTTTGCTTTCGCCCAACTAGAAAAGAGAGACGGTTATGTTCTTGGCACTCATGGCAGACATTAACGCCATTGTGTTTCCAACATGGCTGGATGATGAAGCCTTCTCTATCGGGCCGCTCTCAATAAAATGGTATGGTTTGGCCTATCTGGCGGGGATTTTCGGAGCCTATTATTACGCCTATCGCATGACAATCCGTAAAGAGGTCTGGCTCTCAGGACAGGTAACACGCTTGCCCGAAGTGATTCCGACGAAAATCATGTTACAGGATTTCATGTTTTACTGCTTTTTGGGCATTATTCTCGGCGGACGATTGGGGTACATTTTATTTTATTCTACATCGACCATCTGGGAAGCACCTTTAGATATAGTCAAAGTCTGGACCGGCGGGATGAGCTTTCACGGTGGGTTTTTAGGCGTGTGTGCCGCCGTTTGGTATATGCACTGGCGACACAAAATCGGATTAATGCGAATTGCCGATTTAGCCGCTATCGGCGCACCAATTGGACTAGGCCTTGTTCGACTGACAAATTTTGCCAACCAAGAACTCTATGGCCGCGTGACGGATGTGCCTTGGGCGTTTATTTTCGTGACGGATGATACTTCCATGCCTCGCCACCCTAGTCAGCTTTATGAAGCCTTCCTAGAAGGTTTTATGATTTGGCTTATATTGCGTATCCTGTGCGTCAAATTCAAAGCCCTGACAAAACCGGGCATCTGTGCGGGCGCGTTCATCATGCTATACGGCCTGTTCCGTTTTAGCGTCGAATTTGTAAGAGAACCGGATGCAACGATGTTCGGCCCCCTTACCCGCGGCATGACTTATTCTTTGCCGATGGTCTTTATTGGGTTGGCTATCATCATCTGGGCCTCAAGACGTAGCCCTGTTTCGCCGAAATATCCAAAAGACCTATCAAAAGATCAAAAGTCAAAATAGTGAGTAGTTTCTTATGGAAACAGCGCTTTCCAAACGTTTGAAATCACTTATTCGCGACACGGGTCCCATAAGTGTTGCGGAATACATGACCTATTGCTTGCTCGACCCTGTTGATGGGTTTTATCCGACGCGCGACCCGCTCGGCACAGAGGGCGATTTCATTACGGCCCCTGAGATCAGCCAAATGTTCGGGGAAGTATTGGGCCTGTTCGCCCTTCAAAGCTGGATTGATATGGGGAAACCCGAAACGATTCACCTGATTGAACTCGGCCCTGGACGGGGCGTGATGATGAGCGACATGCTACGCGCGGCCTCCTTAGACAAAAACTTTGCCAAAGCTGTGCAAATTGTCTTGATTGAGGCGTCAGCGGCCTTAGAGGCCGTGCAAGGACAAACACTTGGGTCTTTGGGCTTCCCTGTCTCTTGGGTCAAAACCCTTACAGACGCCCCCGCGGGCCCCGCCATTATCATCGGCAATGAATTCTTGGATTGCCTCCCCATTCGTCAATTTGTTCAGCGCGACCCTTTCGCAAAAGCAGACGGATGGCATGAGCGTCATGTCGGATTGGACAAAGACGGGAAATTTCGATTTGAAATTGGCCCTGAACCTATTGGCGATACAGCAAAAAGTTTCCTGCCCAACGGCCACACAGACGCAAAACTGGATGCATTGTTGGAAACCTGCCCGTCCGTGCATCAAATCATCGAAACGTTGAAAGACCGTTTTAATGACAATCAGGGCCGCGCGATCTTCATTGATTACGGCCCCGAAACCACGGAATTTGGCGATACGCTTCAAGCCCTTAAACGACATAAGAAAATTGGCGTTTTTGAACAGCCTGGCGAGAGTGATTTGACGGCGCGCGTGGATTTTGAAGCTTTTATGGATTGCGCTAAGTCTCATGATTTGGAGGCCTATGGCCCGATTGAGCAAAGAGAGCTTTTGTCAAAGCTTGGCCTCGAAATGCGCGCCGTCGCGCTCGCACGCGCAAAGCCCGAGTCTAAACCCATTATCGGCAGGCAACTCCACCGCCTGACTGATGAAAGCGAAATGGGCGCTTTGTTCAAAGCCGTCTGCATTCAATCGGCAGACCTGCCGCTTCCCTTAGGATTTAGAAGTCATGATTAAATCAATAAAAACACATGATTTATTATCTTCGACCCATGGATTTTTCGGACGGCAAGGCGGTGTCTCCAAAGGCGTCTATGACAGCCTGAATGTCGGACAGCGTTCTGAAGATAATGTTGACGATATTGCAGAGAATAGACGGCGCGTTGCAGAAGCACTCGGCGCAGATCATTTGGTTAGCCTGGGGCAGATCCATTCAGATATTGTCGAAATCATTACGGAACCGCCTGAAAGCCTATTGGAAGCCGACGGGTTGGTGACCAAAACCAAAGGCATCGCCCTTTCTGCCCTTTCTGCCGATTGCGGCCCTATCCTCTTCGAAGACGTTGAAAATGGTGTGATTGGCGCCTGTCATGCCGGATGGCGCGGTGCGTTAGGCGGCATCATAGAAAGCACAGTCGCCGCCATGTGCGAAACAGGCGCGGAGACAGCCAACATCCGCGCTGTTTTAGGCCCTTGCATCAGCCAGCCAAACTATGAGGTTGGGGAAGCCTTCAGGGCAGAATTCATGGAGATTGACGACTCTTACGCGCAGTTCTTTGAAAGCAGCGCGAAAGACATTCCGCATTTTGACCTCCCCGCCTTCATATTATCTCGCCTAAAGGCCACAGGCATTAAGCACTGTGCGTGGACAGGCGACTGTACCTATGGGGATGAAGAGGCTTATTTTAGCTATCGCCGCAACACGCATCAGGGGCTAACGGGCTATGGCCGTAATATTTCTGCGATAATCCGCAAGTGATTTACGCTTGCCCCTAGACACCGCTTGAGGGGCTGACTAAGGCTCGGCTAACACGACCGAGCGGGACATTTTGTCGGGCTCTTGATACGGATTGACACCATGAAGCTTATCAGCGGCACCGCCAATGAAGCCCTCGCCAGCGAGATTGCAGATTTCCTCGATATTCCTTTAACGTCGGTCGATATTGAGCGCTTTCGTGATCAAGAGATATTCGCGCGAATCAATGAAAACGTTCGCGGCGAAGATATTTTCCTCATTCAACCAACATCCGCCCCTGCCAATGACCATTTAATGGAACTCCTCATACTCATTGACGCGCTTGTTCGCGCCTCAGCGCAGCGTATCACGGCAGTAATTCCTTATTTCGGCTATGCTCGCCAAGACCGTAAGACTGGCGGCCGCACGCCGATTTCTGCAAAGCTGGTCGCCAACCTGATATCCAAAGCTGGGGCACATCGTGTTTTGACGGCGGATTTGCATGCCGGACAAATTCAGGGGTTTTTTGACATTCCGACGGATAATCTCTTCGGACAGCCCGTGTTCATTGATGATATTCGTGAAAAGTTCTCCAAAAAAGATCGAGAAAACTTGCTTTTCGTCTCTCCCGACACTGGCGGCGTGGTGAGAACGCGCTCAATCGCAAAACAGTTCAATGCGGACATCGCAATTGTTGACAAACGCCGTCCCAAGGCGGGGGAATCAGAAGTCATGAATATTATCGGCGATGTCGCAGGACGTAACTGCATCCTCTATGATGATATTATCGACTCAGGCGGAACACTTTGTAACGCTGCAAAAGCCCTTAAAGATCACGGCGCTAATACGGTCTCCGCCTACATTACCCACGGCGTGCTCTCTGACCCTGCGGTTGAACGCATAACGAAGTCAGAACTGACAGAGCTGGTCATCACTAACACGATTTCACAGCCAAAAGCCGTGAAAGACTGCCCGAAAATACGGGAATGCTCGACGGGCCGCCTCTTGGGCGAGGCTATTCGCCGGATTGCCAATGACGAAAGCGTTTCCAAACTGTTTGGATAGACCAATACAGCGCGATTACTGCATATTTTTGCTCTATCCCCTCTTGCGCCCATAGTCAGCTTTGACTATAGAGCGCGCGACTAAACGCGTGTTGTTAAAGTAACAAGTGTAAGGGCCGCCCCGCAGGCGGCTTTATCTTTTTAGACACAACAGGCTATATGACCATAAAGGACGAAGACAATGAGTGTTGTTTTGGACGTAGAAATCCGTGAAGCCACGGGAACAGGAAATGCTCGCGAAGCGCGCCGTAATGGTCTTGTACCAGGTGTAATTTACGGTGGCGACGAAGGTCCTGTTTCTATTTCGGCGAAATTCAACGAAGTTTTGAAAGCCATGAATTCAGGACAGTTCCTGCAATCCATGATCGAAATTACGCATAGTGGAAAAACACAAAAGGTTTTGACAAAAGACGTTCAATTCCACCCTGTAACAGACATGCCGGTTCATATGGACCTCTTCCGTGTGACCAATAAAACAATCATTGAAGTCGAAGTTTCTGTAAACTTCACAGGTGAAGATGAAGCTCCAGGCCTCAAAGAGGGCGGCGTTTTGAACGTTGTTCGTCATGCTATCGAAGTAAAATGCCCTGCTGGATCTATTCCAGATCAAATCGATGTTGATATTTCTAAGATGGAAATCGGCGATAGCATGCACATCTCTGAAGTAGATCTTCCGAGCGGCGTTAAGCCTTCCATCTCAGACCGTGACTTTACAATCGCGACAGTTCTTGCCTCTCGTTCATCCAAACTGGCTGACGAAGAAGAAGGCGTCGAAGGCGAAGAAACAGCAGCAGGTGACGTCCCGGCCACTGAGCAGACCGACGAAGGCTAAAGGTTGCTTTCTTGGTTTTCCGGGCTGTTCACACGAACAGCGGAGCCTGACATGCAAATTTGGGTAGGTTTAGGAAATCCTGGCGGAAAATACGCCGGGAACCGTCACAATATTGGTTTCATGGCGATGGATGCTATCGCTGATGATTTCAGCCTGTCCCCTGCTAAAACCCAGTTCAAAGGCATTACCCGCCAAGGCTTAATCAACGGACAAAAGATTCTGTTGTTAAAGCCAACAACCTTCATGAATGAGTCAGGTCAATCGGTTCAAGCCGCTATGGCGTTTTACAAAATTCCGCTCGACCAAGTCTGTGTTTTTCATGATGAGCTTGATTTAGATTTTGGTAAAGTCCGTATAAAAGTGGGCGGCGGTATTGCGGGCCATAACGGACTGCGTTCGATTAAACAACATTGTGGAAATGAGTATCGACGCGTACGTATCGGCATTGATCATCCGGGTCATAAAGACCGTGTTCACAGCCACGTTTTATCAGATTTTCGAAAAGACGAAATCAATAAGCGCGATGATATTCTGAACGGTCTGTCTAAATATGCGGAGCTGCTGGCCAAAGGCCAACCGGACCTCTATCAGACACGTGTCAGTGAATACATAAAAGGGTAACCCCAGAGGCTTTATTATGGGTTTTAAATGCGGAATCGTGGGCTTGCCCAATGTCGGAAAGTCGACTCTTTTCAATGCCTTGACTAAGACAGCTAATGCACAAGCGGCCAATTACCCCTTTTGTACGATTGAACCGAATGTGGGTGATGTGGCCGTGCCTGAACACCGCTTGGACAAGATTGCCGACATCGGACAATCTGCACAAAAAATCCCTGCCCGTATGAACTTTGTTGATATTGCGGGTCTCGTCAAAGGCGCTTCTAAAGGCGAAGGTATGGGCAATCAGTTCCTCGCTAATATCCGCGAAACAGATGCCATCATTTATGTTCTTCGTTGCTTCGAAGACGAAGACATCACCCATGTCGATGGCCGTATTGACCCCATGTCAGATTTCGAAACGATTGAGACAGAGCTTATGCTCGCCGACCTTGAGAGCCTCGAAAAACGCAAGCCCGGCCTTGAGAAAAAACTCAAGCAAAAAGACAAAGACGCAGAACAAACCATGCGTCTCATTGAGACAGCGATTGCCGTGCTGGAAGACGGCAAGCCCGCTCGTACGGCTGAGATTGAAGAGGACGATAAAAAAGCATGGCGAATGCTACAACTCCTTACCTCCAAACCCGTTCTTTATGTTGCCAATGTTGATGAAGACAGCGCAGCAGACGGCAATGACTTCTCTGCCAAAGTTATGGCCCATGCCGAGTCAGAAGGTGCACAGGCCGTTATTATCTCCGCACAAATAGAGTCAGAAATGGCTGTCTTAGAAGATGAAGAGCAAGCCGAATATCTGGGCGCCATTGGCTTGGAAGAGCCCGGACTTAACCGGCTTATCCGTTCTGGATACGCCCTGCTCGGTTTACAAACCTATTTCACCGTTGGCCCCAAAGAGGCCCGCGCATGGACCTTCCAAAATGGCTGGACAGCCCCGAAATGTGCCGGTGTGATCCACGGTGATTTTGAAAAAGGCTTCATTCGCGCGGAAACCACCGCTTATGAAGATTATATCACCCATAATGGCGAGCAAGGCGCGAAAGAAGCCGGCAAGGTCCGTCAAGAAGGTAAAGAATATATCGTGAAAGACGGCGATATCATGCTTTTCAAGTTCAACGTTTAGAAAAGCCGCTTGAAATCCAAAGGCGCTAATGCCCTGGGTAACTTACAAGCGATATCACAGGCGTCCCTTGGGCTTTGATTTTTGACGCTCCGCCCAAATCGGGTAAATCAACGACAAAATTGGCAGCAACCACTTCGATCTTGCAGCGCTTCAGCAGGGATAAAGCGGCCAAAGCTGTCCCCCCCGTCGCGATGAGGTCATCAATCAGCAAAACACGCTGCCCCGCATCTACATCATCGACCGAAATCTCCAACGTATCCGTGCCATATTCCAAATCATAGCTTTCAGAGATGACTTTGCCGGGCAGTTTCCCTTTCTTGCGGATGGGAATGAAACCCAGCCCGAGAGCCGACGCTACAGCCGCACCAAAAATGAACCCGCGCGCGTCAATACCGGCTACGGCATCCAATCCTTCATGGGTGACGCCAGAGACAATTTTATCAATCGCCACATTAAACGCCACGCGGCTCGCCAATAACGGCGTAATATCCCGAAATTGAATGCCCGGTTTGGGATGATCGGGAATGGTGCGAATATAATCTTCGAGTTTTAACATTATAAATTCACCTTATCCGTATCCGGTAGAATATGAGACTCTGAAAAGGCCTTCATTTCCCATTCCAGAAAATCATCATCACTCATCAATTCCGATATATAGGTATCGGAGCGCACCGTTCGCGGCAAATCATAGCTGGCAAAACGGGTTGCAACCGGCAGGTAAAACGCATCGGCAATCGTCCATTCATTAAACAGATAAGGCCCGTCATGCTCCCCCAAAAGACTGTCCCAGAGCTCACAAATTTCTGCGGCTTCATCAATACATTTTTGCGGCATTTTCGTGGACGTGCGGCGGCGTAAATTCATTGGCGCTTCTTCGCGGATAATCTCAAACCCTTCGTGCATCTTC
This sequence comes from uncultured Algimonas sp., assembly GCA_964565335.1. Classification (GTDB taxonomy): domain Bacteria; phylum Pseudomonadota; class Alphaproteobacteria; order Caulobacterales; family Maricaulaceae; genus Litorimonas. Next base: position 29,875 of record CAZMEN010000013.1, read on the forward strand.
TTGACGACTTGTCTCGCCAACTCTTTTTGCTTTTCATCCTTTGGCCACAAATTAGGAACAGCTTTTGCCGCAAATTCACAAATTGCGAGGCTGTCAGGGATATAATCTTTATTAACCCGTAAGACAGGAACAGTGCCAGCATCGGATAAAGCAAAGAGTTTATCCTTAAATCCGGGCACATCCAAATCAATCACCTTTTCATCAAAGGGTAATTCAGCCTTTTTCAGAACTATCCAAGGACGTAATGACCAAGAGGAGTAGTTATAATTACCAACGTAAAGCGTAAGGGCAGACATAATAAATTCCAATTAACCTAGCATTTTCAATGCTGTGAGTAACTTTTCTTTATCTGCTGAAAACCCACTGCGTATCCAAAGCGCTTCCAGCATTTTCATGACTTTACCCATACGGGGCCCGGGTTCTACACCCGCCATTTTCAAGTCTTTGCCTGTGATAGGAAACTCCGGGGGTACCCACCCCATCGCTAAATCCGCTAGGATCATCCACCGCGCACTGCGGATTGTGTCAGGTTCCCCCGCAGCGCGTAATCGCACACGATCTAATGCCGTTCGCTTGCCGGATTTATAAATGGCAATCATACGCTCTCGTTCATTCATTTCGGGATTGATTGGGGTGTCATCGTCAGACCAACTCCTGAGGCGTTCTGTTTCTGCCTTAGACATTTTAAGACGTTTACACTGCAACGCCATTTGCAAGGGTTCACGTGCCGTCATCGCCATAAGACGTAAAAGCGGATCAGGCTTTATGCCTTCCCGCGCTTCGAGCTTTAAGAGTTGATCCAGCCCATCGACATTATTGGCCTCTGGCAACAACGTTTCGAGAATATCATTGGTGAGCATAATATGGAGAGCCCGAAATGGGTTCCGTGCCGAAAGGAGCTTCTTTGTTTCCATCCAAACACGTTCAGCGGAGAGTTTTTTTAAACCGCCTTTATTCTCCCGGCACGCCTTAAGGGACGACGCATCGACTTTCGCGTCACCACCATACCACGCCAAAAACCTGAAGAATCGCAATATACGCAAATAGTCTTCTTTCACCCGCATATCAGCTTCACCAACAAATCGGAGTTTGCGGGCTTTTAAATCTTCTAAACCTTGTCCTGTGGGATCAAAAACTTTCCCGTCCAAATCGGCATAGAGCGCATTAAACGTCAGATCGCGCCTGTGCGCATCTTCACTCCAGTCTTTCGTATAAGCCACGGTCGCCCGCCGCCCGTCCGTTTCCACGTCGCGGCGCAGGCTCGTTAACTCATAGGGCGTGCCGTTGATGACGGCCGTAACCGTGCCATGCGCCACACCGGTTTCAACATAACGAATACCCGCTTGTTTCAGAGCGGCCATCACCTCGGACGGCTCCATAGCAACCGCTAGGTCTATATCGCCTACGGGCTCACCCCACATAGCATTGCGTATGCACCCCCCAACAAATCGGCAGTCGCCTTCCGGAAAAGCGGCAAAAAGCGCTTTAACATCGGCACTCTGCATCCATGGGAATTTTTGTGGGCTTAATTCGCTCATGTCCTATCCCTTACACCTCATGATGAGAGTTTAAACCCCAATTGAAGGCCCAAATTACAAACCAAGACTGTCCATCGTAGCTTCGCCAAATCCATAGTAACGTTTGGGGTACCCCGTATTCTCTATACCTCGCTCCTGCGCCAGCACAGAAAGCAAACTACGGCCCCGAGTTGGGATATTGGGTTTTTGGTCATAAAAAGGGTGATAAATCGCCTCTTTGGCATCCACGAAATCCCAGCCATCATCTCTCAAGGCCTGCATAACATCACCTAAATATAGACCATTAAGGATATTGTGATGCATGAGGAGTTGATGCGGAATATCTTCATAGCCAAGCATATCCGCTAGTTTTTTATAATGCCGCGCTAAATCGGTGACGGCTTGGACATAATAATCACGATAGCCGCTCGTGTCAGCTTCAGCATTGTCCTTCAAACGCGCTTCCATACGAGAAGTGGTGTACCAATCGATTGAGTCAATCGTGACCGGCGCGGCGCGTAGCCCATTCTCTTCAAGGAAACTTCTGTAAAGCGAGACTTTATCCATCTCTCCGCCTTCAGCCAAGAAGGGAAAACGAAATGTCTTCTCTGTCCCCTTATAGGCCGCAAGGAGACGATCATTTTTGAGTATATCCGCTTTTATGACTTCGGCTTTTTCATCCGTTGAGTTCATATGAGTGTAGGTATGATTTCCAATGTGATGCCCCGCCTCGAGCCATGAGCGCAAGACTTTATCGCCTGTTTCGCTCTCAACAAAGCGCCCTGTCACAAAACCTGCGGCTTTGTGATCAAAGCGGTCGAAAATCTCTAAAATACGGGCATTTCTTTCTAGAGGCGTGAAGACTTTATCGAAGTTAAGGTTAAAATCATCCATCGTCACAGCCAGACGTGGGCGCGATTTAGTTTGAACGGCGGGTGCACACGCTACAAAAGCAGCGGCTCCACACCCCATTATAAAACTTCGTCTTTTCATGAGCTTACTTAATCTTCATAAAGTCGTTGATAGAGCCGATATATCATCATTGACGTCATACCCCAAATATTTCGGGGAACGCCCGAACGGTCATCATAGGGCATATCAATGAGCCTATGGTCTTGCCCGTCAAAATATACGTCACGCGGCTGGTGGTTCTTAGGATTCATTAAAAAAGCGGCGGGCACATCAAAGACATCTTCGACTTCCCCGGGGTTAGGAATCATTTCTGCACTTGGATCCAAAACCCCGAAAAACGGAGTAACCCGATAAGCGCTTACTGCATCAAAAGATGGCAGCCTCCCAATGAGCGTAATCTGATTAGCCCTTACGCCAATTTCTTCTTCGGTTTCGCGTAGGGCCGCCTCTTCCACGCTCTCGCCTTCTTCTTTCTTACCACCGGGAAAACTAATTTGCCCTGGGTGAGACGGCATGGTCTCTGGACGTTGTGTCAGGACAATTTGCCAACCTTCTGATCGTTTCACGAATAAGCCGAGTACAGCGGCGACACGTTGCCCTTCACGTTTTATCGCATCTGTACCGTCAGAAATTGAAACAGGCAAAAGCGCTTGCTCTAACCGAGCGGCTAAGGCGGCTTGCGATGACTTTTGCCAATCTATGTGCGTAGTTTTATTCAGAATGAATACCGGCAGGGCCAAGCGCAAAGAACTGTCCTGAGGCCCAAACCCCTAATTGCGGTCCGGCCTCTGTCTCCCGCTCGACAGCGCGATCAACTAATTCATAAAATACAGGCCGCGCCAGACTTGCTTCCAACCGCCCCCTAACAGTAACATATGGAGACGGCTCCAGCGTTGCTTCATCGGTCTCGATGCGAAGTGGGTTGGCGGCGCCCGCTTCCACGACGTCGCCTAAATTGGTCGTAAAAAACAGACGTTGGGCCTCACCCTCGCCTTGGACGTCCACTCTCACCACGATAAAGTGAGCCCGTTCTACTTTGATCGAGATTTTTTCAACAGGCGTGACAAGATAGGTAACCCCGTCCTCGTCTTTGCGTAAGATTGAGGCAAACAAATCGACTAAGCCCTTGCGGGTGATGCGGCTGCCTTCATGCCACCAAGAGCCATCGGCTTTTATGACCATATCCATTTCGCCGCAATTTTCAGGGTGCCAATTTTCAACAGGGCGCTCGCCATCTTCGGTATTTTGAAGGGCTTGCAAGAGATCTTGCAAAGAAAACTGCGACTTACCGCCATTTAACGGGTTTTTCATAGACTTTCGTATTAGCCTCATTCAGGAATTAATTGCTGAATCACAGCTTCGTCATTGACGGTGATTCCGCAAGACTTAACTGCATGACGCATGTTAGGGCAAACCGTTCAATCCGGCCGTAACACGCCATAAATGCCGAGACGGCGCGACAGAATTAAGAGCAAAATTTTATGCCCAAGACCTCCTCATCCGTCCCTCCGAAAATAGACGCCAGCGCTAAAGCCGCCATGAGCCGCCTCAATGACGCTAAGTCGGAAATCAGCCAAGTGATTTTGGGACAGGAAAATGTCGTCAATTTGGCTTTGATCTCAATCCTATCTGGCGGACACGCCCTACTCGTTGGTGTTCCTGGCCTCGCAAAATCACTTTTGGTGGAAACATTAGGCACAGTCCTTGGTCTGTCCGAAAAGCGGGTGCAATTCACACCTGACCTCATGCCCGCTGATATTCTCGGCACGGAAGTCTTGGAAGAGAGCGAAAGCGGAAAGCGTGCCTTCCGTTTCATCAAAGGTCCTGTTTTCAGTCAGCTTTTAATGGCGGATGAAATCAACCGCGCCTCGCCCCGCACACAATCTGCGCTGCTTCAAGCCATGCAAGAGAAGTTCGTCACCATTGCCGGAACAAAGCACGTCTTGCCAAAACCTTTTCATGTTCTGGCGACACAAAACCCGATTGAGCAGGAAGGGACTTATCCCCTGCCCGAAGCGCAGCTTGACCGTTTCCTGCTGCAAATTGATGTCAACTTCCCTGACCTTGCCACAGAACGCGACATCCTCCTCGCCACAACAGGCGCTAATGAAGCAAAAGCGAAGAAATCCATGACCGCCAAACAGCTTAGCGACATGCAGACGCTTGTGCGGCAACTCCCTGTCGGCGAAAAAGTGGTCGAGGCCATTCTATCCCTCACGCGCAATGCCCGCCCCGATCAAACGACTCTTTCCGGCGTAAGAGACGCTGTCTCATGGGGCCCCGGGCCTCGGGCCGGACAAGCCCTCATGCTTGCCTCTCGCGCAAAAGCCCTTCTTGATGGCCGCTTATCGCCCAGTATTGATGATATCCTTGATTTGGCTGAACCTGTCTTAAAACATCGTATGGCCCTGACCTTTGCCGCTCGCGCCAATGGAACAGAACTTTCTGATATTATTACAGAGCTAAAGGCCTCTATCCGATAATTATGGTCAAACCGTCAGTGACAGACAGAAACGGCAGTAGAGATTTAGCTCTACGCTTGAAAGCCCGTTCGCTTGCGGCGCGCTACCCTGCGCTTTTGGCCGAAGCTAAACGTGTATCTGCTATTACGGCAACGGGATTTCATGGTCGCCGTAAGCCAGGACAAGGCGAAACCTTCTGGCAATATCGACCCTATGACACCTCTGATGCAGCCAACCGCATTGATTGGAGACGCTCGGCCCGGAGCGACGCGCTTTATGTTCAGGATAATGAATGGGAAGCGGCCAACACGATTTATCTCTGGCAGGAGCATAATGCAGGCATGGATTGGGCGTCTTCCAGGGAACTCCCACTAAAATCCGAACGGGCCGCCGTCATACTTTTGGCCCTGTCCCACCTTTTGATGCAAGGCGGTGAACGGTGCAAAATAATCGGACAAGACGGTCGGTCTCGCACGGGCCGTAAAGGATTAGACCGCTTGTTTGAAGATTTCATTCGAAACGCGGGCCACATGCGGGATTTAAACTCCGAAGTAAAAACACATTCCAAAGTCATAATCGCCTCTGATTTCCTTGGTGACTTTGACATTTGGAAAACCATTCTATCGCAACTGGCCGCCCGACCGACAAATGGCGTGCTGCTTCATATTGTTGATCCGGCAGAACAGGCCTTTCCTTATAAAGGTCGCCTGCAGCTTAAAATGCCCGGCCTTTCTGAGATGAAATCCCTAATCGTAGGGCGAGCGGAAACGGCACAAGAACGCTACCAAAACCGTTTTGAACAGCACAAAGCAGATATAGAAGCCCTTGGCCGAAATTTAGGCTGGCAAGTCATACGGCACGAAACAAACCGTCCGGCCTCTTTGGCATTGAGCGAAATCTATGGCCTGATGTCAGGTCAGCCCATGCGGGTGCTTTCCTGATGGCAGGTCTAACTTTCCTAGCGCCGCTGACCTTTTTAGGTCTATTGAGCCTGCCAATTATCTGGTGGATTTTGCGGGTGGCTCCCCCTGTGCCGAAGGTTCAAGCCTTTCCGCCTATGCGGTTATTCGCTGATGTGGAAACCGAAGAAGAAACACCTGCGAAGACTCCGTTATGGCTGCTTTTATTCCGTATCTTGATGATTGCCTTAATCGTGTTTTCTCTGGCGGGCCCAATTTTCAAACGTGCCGCTGTTGAAACGCAACGCCCGCTCCTGCTTGTGATTGATAATAGCTGGCTGTCTGCCCCTTTTTGGTCTGACATGATGGATGAAGCAGAAGACCAACTAAAATCTGCAAGACGTAAAAATATTGAGGCTGCCGTCATTTTAACAAATGGTACAAATGAGGCACCCAGTTTCGGTCCGGCCCAGGAAAAACTGGAACGCATAAAAACATTAAAGCCGGAAAGCTGGATAGATAATTCAAAGTTAGAGGCAACCATCAAGGCATTGAATTTGAAGGATAAGGAGGTCGTCTTGCTTTCACCGGGGCTCTCGGCAACCGCGCTAAAACTTAACACGTTAAACACCGCAGAGCGCATCTCAGTCTATCGACCCGTGGGCGTTTCAGACATCATATTACCCAAGACAACGCAGGAACTGCCCAACGGCTTTGAAACCGTTTGGACGCGGCCTGTCACAGCCGCGAGAACCACAGACAATACCGTTCTAGCCTTAGGGTCGGATAATAGTGTTTTGGGCCGGGCTGATGTATCTTTTGGCCCGACGGCAAAAATGGCAACGGCAAGATTTGAATTGCCAGCCCAACTGCGCAATCAAGTCACGCAATTTCGTCTTGAAAAATCTAATTCCGCAGGCTCTGTCTATCTGCTGGACGATGGATGGGGACGGCCTTTAATCGGCCTTTTGTCGGGCACAGGCGATACATCAAGCCCCCTCCTATCAGAGCCATTTTATGCCAGAGCGGCCCTCCAGCCCTATGCCGACATTTTTGATGGTGAATTAGACGCCCTGCTCGCTATCAATCCCTCGCTCATTATTATGTCGGACAGTCAGAGAACGACAGACCAACGCCTCGTTGATTATGTGGAGGGTGGCGGCGTTCTTGTTCGCTTTGCTGGGGCCAAACTCGCCAAACGCAATGACCGATTACTCCCTGTATCTTTGCGTTCAGGCGGACGCGCTATTGGCGGAGCGCTAAGCTGGGAGAGGCCTCAAAACCTCGCCCCCTTTGAATCGAAAAGCCCCTTCTTCGGCCTTGATATATCAGAAGAAATCACTGTCTCTCGACAAGTTATGGCCGAGCCCGGGATTGAGACTGATACAAAAACATGGGCGCGGCTATCAGATGGCTCCCCCGTTGTAACGGCAGCCCCGTTAGAGGATGGCCTCGTCGTCTTGTTTCATGTGACGGCGGGCCCAGAATGGTCCAATTTGGCTTTAAGCGGTCTTTACGTCGATATGTTACGACGTATCTTACCCTTGGCAAAGAGCCGTAACCGCCGAGTCGAAGAAACCGAGGGCGGTGAGTGGGTAGCCAACCGTGTTTTGAACGGCTTTGGTCAATTTGATAGTCCGAATGCACAAGTCAAAACACTAGCTGATGACGCGTTGACCAAGGCGACAGCAACAGGCCAAACCCCGCCTGGATTTTATGTTCAAGGTACACGCCAGAAAGCCCTACAGACCTTGCAAAATAGTGACGGAATTGTGCCTCTAGAAATGCCGTCAGGCGCTGTCGCCAAACAATATGGCGGCACAAAAATTCAAAGTCTCGCCGGCTTAGGGTTGGCGATAGGGCTGATCGGGCTGGCCTTGGATGCTTTCTTCGCGCTTCTCATGGCCGGGCGTAAGCCCAGATTATGGCCTGCTAGACACGCCCTTTCAGGGCTGATTATCGCGAGTGTTATAGCGACTTTCACTTCAACGGACAGTTTCGCTCAAGAACAAGTCAATGCCGAATCTAACCTCACGAAAGAAGCCGCCGCTGCCACAGGTTTACATTTCGCTTATATTGCGACCGAAAATGGGCGCACAGATCGTATCACAGAAAACGGCTTGGAGAGCCTCGGCAAGCAATTAGACGTCCGTACCACGATTGATGTCAAAGGCGTGCACGGCGTTGACCCTGCTAGCGATGAGCTGTCTTTTTATCCATTCCTCTATTGGGTTGTTTCGCGCGACTCTCAGGCCCCACCGGAGGCAGCGGTTACTGCCCTCAACGCTTATATGGAATCAGGCGGAACAATTATTTTTGATACGCGCGACGCCGCCGATCAAGCTATTACCGGGAATACCCCGCACCCCGGATTGGCACGGATAACGGGCGCCTTGGATGTACCGCGACTGAAAAACGTCCCCAAAGACCACGTTTTGACGAAATCTTTCTACCTTATTCAATCTTTCCCCGGACGCTGGGCTAATGGTCAAGTTTGGGTGGATGCCGCCAGTAATGCCGCGGGTCGGGACGGGGTCAGCCCCGTAATTATTGGCGGTCATGATTGGGCGGCGGCTTGGGCCTTAGACGAAGATAATCGCCCGATCATCGAAACTGATGAAAGCCTTCCGCGTCAAAGAGAATATGCGGCCCGCTTTGGTGTCAATCTCGCTATGTATACGCTTGCCGGTAACTACAAAGCCGATCAAGTGCACACAGCCGAATTGGTGGAACGGTTAGGACAAGAGAGAGCACGGGATGCAGGCTTTGATGCGCCCGATGAAGAAGATGAGCCTATAGACGAAGGAGACGGGAATGACTGATATTTTCAGCGCCCTCGCCTTTGACCCGCTTATTTCCAACTGGGCGGTCATCACTTTAGGCGTCATTATCTTCCTCGCCTCTCTTCTTACAGCGACGTCAGGTTTAAAGAGCTATTTCTGGCGTTTGCTCGCAGGGCTGTTTTTACTGCTAGCCGTTCTCAACCCACAAAAGGTCAATGAAGACCGGACGCCTCTAAGCGATAGCGTTATCATTTTGAATGATGTGGCGCAATCCATGCAGGGGGGCGAACGCGAACGCGACAGGCAATCCATATTGAACGGCTTGCGTGAGGGCTTGGAGGCCGACCCAACACTCGACATTGTCCAAGTCGATGTTCAAGGCGCAGAAAGCGGTACGAAACTATCCCCTGCTTTAGTGGAAGCCTTGGGCACAGCGGGCAGCAACCGCATTGCAGGTGTCATAGCCCTGACCGACGGGCAAGCGCATGACAATATTGAAACTCTGAAAACTGTATTGCCTGAGAATGTGCCCTTTCATGCTTTGGTGGTTGGTGACCCAGAGGCTCGAGACAGACGGATACGCGCCGTGACGGCGCCGCGCTTCGGACTGGTAGGCGAGACAGCAGATTTTGAACTGGAAGTGGATGACCCGGGTTTTGAAGGCGAGCGCGCACTGATTGAAGTGAAGCTCAATGGCACTATTCGCGCCCGTTTTCCAATTACTATCGGGGAAACTCTCTCCATTCCGCTCGAAATTGAACGGCGTGGTTCCAACACGGTTGAGATGAATGTCGTGCCTGCTGAAGGCGGGGAACTGACACTCAACAATAATGTGTTCGTAAGTGAAATCTCAGGCATTCGCGACCGCATGCGTGTGCTGCTCATTACAGGTGAGCCGCATAGTGGTGGGCGGGCGTGGCGTAACCTGCTGAAAAGTGATCCGGCGATTGATTTGGTGCAATTTACGATTCTGACCATGCCGCGCGTCAATAACCCTAATGCTCGCCAGAATGAGCTTTCTCTTATCCAATTTCCAACGCGACGTTTGTTCGAAGAAAAACTGGACGAGTTCGATCTCATCATTTTTGATCATTATCGACGCCGTGCCAATCGCACGCGCTCCGGCGGTATGCGGCCTATTATTACGCCTAACTACTTCAATAATATGATTGATTATGTCGAAGATGGCGGAGCCTTGCTGTTGGCTACAGGCCCCTCTTTTGCTGCGCAAGATAGCTTGTTCCGTTCCCCTTTAGCTGGGATTCTCCCGACCCGTCCAACAGGAGAGGTTACAGTCGAAAAATTCCGCCCCTCCCTCAATGAAAAAGGTCGACGCCACCCAATAACGTCTTCCTTTAAAGGTCAAACAGAGGCGAATTGGGGGCAATGGTTCCGACTGGTTGATAACACCCCTGTCTCCGGCAATGTCTTGATGGAAGGGGCAAAGGGTGCACCGCTCTTTGTGATTGACCAAATCGGAGAAGGCCGTGTAGCCATGCTGATGTCAGATCAAGCGTGGCTTTGGTCGAAAAGCTATGATGGCGGCGGGCCGTATAGAGAGATTTTTCGGCGCACGGCTCACTGGTTGATGGGAGAACCTGATCTGGAAGCCGAAACATTGCGCGCCAATACGGATGGTCAAAATTTGATTATAGAGCGGCGGAGCCTCGAGGCGGTTTCGGAGCCTGTATCCATTATTATCCCCGATGGGAAAACAATTAGCGTGACCTTAAGCGAAGTATCCGATGGAGTTTTTAGAGGCCTTTTACCCGAGCAAGGCTTTGGCGCTTATCGACTTGAACAAGGCGATGTAAGCACCATCACGGCAATCGGCACGCTGAACCCCAAAGAATATGCGGATCTGACACCGACTATAGACATGTTACGACCCTTAGCAGAACAGAATGGCGGCTTCATCAAAGCTATTGGCCTTGGCGATGGAAAGCTCCCAACCGTACGGCGTGTCGCCTTAAACGATAAAGCGTCGGGCGAAGCATGGCTTGGGCTTAGGGCTTATCAAGATTACGTGGTGACACGGAGCCAGAGGCAACCACTTGTCCCCGCCCTGCTCTTCTTCGTTCTATTCTTCCTGAGTTTAGCGGTAGCTTGGTGGCGCGAAGGGCTTTAAGTTTTGTTTATCCTACTGATTAAGCATTCCTTGGGGATAATAAGATAGGGTAAAATTTCATTATTCAGAGTTGCCCTATGTCACATTCAATTTCGAAAACGTTCTCTCGCACAGCGATTGCTCTGCTGGCGGTAAGTTTATTGGGTGGATGTGTCGTCGCCAAAACGACGGGAAAAGTAGCCGCTCTGCCCTTTAAAGGCGCTTACAAAACCACCGAGTTAGCAGGTAAGGCAGTTTACGGCACCGGCAAACTCACCGGGCAAACCGTTTACGGCACAGGAAAACTCGCCGGGCAGACTGTATATGGCACCGGGAAGTTAGTAGGTAAATCTGCCCTTATGACAGGTAAAGGTGTTTACTATATGGGCTCCGTCCCTGTAAAGATTACGGATAAAGCCCTTGATACAACAAATAAGGTTTTGACTATCACGACGCAGGTCGTCGATTTAAGCGGCAAAGTGGCGACAACAACACGCCGTATTCAGTCCTATGAATTGGAGTCGGAACTCCTCGCATTGCGCGGAGCAACAAATGTGTTGAGCGTTTTTGTAGACGCTTTTTAGTTTTTTTAAAAACAACGCATTCAACGGCAATGTCACGCTTACGTGAGACTTGCCTCTAAATCTTGAGACAATCGTCTTTTTGTGTTATGAAGTTACACAACCGAAGGAGTGTCTTATGAAATCAATTATCAAATTAAGCCTTTTATCCCTTACAGCAACGAGCCTCATGGTCATGGCGTCCCCGGCATATGCAGGGGGTTATGAAAGCACACTAACGACCAAGATAAGTACTCCAGTCAAAGTCGATATTAAGCTGAGCGAAGACCTCGCCTATCGCGCTGAAAATCTGCCGAAGAAGCTGTCTGACAGAGGTGGCTCATCCCGATTGAATAGCGGTTTTGCGAATAATGGCTATTATGGCGATAAAGCCCTCGAAGATTTGCAAAATCGTCTGGAACGACGCCTCAATCAAAGCTTTGAAAAATCAGGCATCGTTATTGATGACACAGCCCCTGTTACATTAGTTGTAACAATCGAGGATGCGAAACCTAATCGACCGACATTCCGTCAGTTGTCTAAAGAACCTGCGCTATCTTATCAGAGTTTCGGTCTTGGCGGAGCAGAGATTAGCAGCGAATTAATTGACGCGTCGGGCAACTCTTTGGGCCAAGCTAATTACGAATGGTTTGAGACTTTCATTCAAGATGCGCGGTTTGGCGGCACTTGGTCTGATGCGGATGTCGCCTTTCGCCGCTACGCCAAGAAACTCAGCAAAGAGCTTAGCTAGCAACCTGCCCTGACGTTAATTGCCTAAGTTACAATGACTTAGGTAAAAACTCTAAGGTACGCCGATATATTTATGCGTCTGAATACTGAGACGCCATTTCGGATTTTGAAGACAATAATCAAAAGCGGCCTGTGAATGGGCCGCTTTTTTTGTTGCTTCCCCCAGATAGGTTTCATCAAGAGGTTGAAGGCTGAAATTTTCGAAATCTAAATCTACGAAATCTTCGGGCTTGTTCTCAGCTTGCGGAAAGACCAATTTCAATTCATGCCCCTTACGTTGAACGAGTTTAGCCTTCGCCTTCGGACTCACGCAAATCCAATCAATGCCCTTCGGCAAAGCAATCGTGCCGTTAGTCTCAATCGCCACTTTGAAACCCTTATCATGAAACGCTGATATCAAGGCTTCATCTAATTGCAGAGCCGGTTCACCGCCCGTGCAAACAACCCAGGCAGTCTCGCGACCCATTGAATTATCTGGCCAAAACCCGTCAACATGATATGCTAAATCTTCGGCCGTTTTAAACCGCCCGCCCCCCGGCCCATCAGTTCCAATGAAGTCCGTATCGCAAAATTGGCAAACGGCTTTGGTGCGATCTTTCTCGCGTCCAGTCCAGAGATTGCACCCTGAAAAACGCAGGAAAACGGCGGTAATGCCTGCTTGGACGCCCTCCCCTTGAACGGTCAGATAACATTCTTTCACAGAGTAGCTCATGGCGATTGTCTCGCCAATTTGTAATCTTCCCACCCAGCCGCGCGTAGGTCACAAGCGGGGCAATCAGCACAGCCATAACCCCACTCATACTGATCCGTATGATTGCCTTTATAGCAAGAATGGGACTTTTCGTTTACGACTCTAACCAATTCATTTCCGCCTAGATTATAGCAAAGCTCCCACGCCTGCCCTTTTGATAAGTGCATGAGCGGGGTTTCAAGGCTCAAGGGACGGTCCAACCCCAAAGACAAGGCCTTCATTTGAGCATCCAACGTCTCTTGACGGCAATCTGGATAACCTGAAAAATCTGCTTCACACATGCCGCCGACCAAAACATTTATTCCGCGCCGATAAGCTAAGGCTCCAGCAAAGGTCAGAAAGACAAGGTTTCGTCCCGGGACGAATGTGTTGGGCAAACCATCGGCATTCATTTCTATTGCGACATCTCGCGTCAGAGCCGTTTCGCTCATCCGGCCAAGAACAGAAAGGTCGAGAATATGGTCGTCGCCTAAACGCTCAGACCAATCCGGATTAAGTTCTGGCACTAACTTCCGAACGGTTTGCCGACATTCCATCTCTATATCGTGGCGCTGCCCATAGTGGAACCCAACCGTTTCCACATTGTCATAGCGGTTCAGAGCCCACGCCAAACAGGTCGCAGAATCCTGTCCGCCAGAGAAAAGAATTAAGGCTTTTTGCGTCTTACCCATAATGGCCGCCCCTTTAACACTTCCATCCAGACTTGCCACAAAAACTGGCAGATAACGCACCTGAATTCTTAATTTCCAAGTGCAGAGCATTCGTCTGACTTGGCATATAAACTGCATCACCTCCCCTGAGACACGAATTTTGAACCAGTTTTCTAGAGGCCGCACATGCTGAAACGCTATTTACTCAATAAGGGTTTCAAGAAGCGCTATGTGGTCTTTGCTCTTTTAGCGATGGAAATCCTTAGTTTGCCTGCCGCCGCTGGCATTGTTGGGCAGGCTCTGTCAAACTCGGCTCTAACGGCCGAAACGGTACCAGCAGTGAATATGGTACTCTTGGATGAAAAAGAGGGTCAAAAACGATTTGCCGTTGCGAGTAGTACCAAATTTTCTATTCACACGGATCGAGCAGGAGCGGACTACGAGATTCGTCTTTATAAAAGCGGACAAGTGAACGGCAAAAGTTTCGGAGACAAAGCCCAAATGCCCGGGCCCGTCCTGACATGCGCCGCGCCCTCAAAGTCCGAAAACACGATTTTTCAATCTTTGCGCGGAACGGCTCTTGGCGGCGCCCTCAATGAAAAAGATATCTTAAATCAGGCTTTCATTGTCGAAATAAATTATGATGAGTCATTAAACCCGGAATTCACCACTCAAGATATAGAAATGAAAGGTGACAGATTTACCCCAGTGAGTTGCCTCTCCGTTACGGCTTAGGCTCCGCTTCAAGGTTTACGTTTCAACCGCTCTTCAGCAATTCGATTTGCCACATCCAAAGTGGACACATTATCAGCTTTCGACTCGTCTAAAATCGTTTCAATCGTGTTTTCCAAAGTGACGAGTTTCTGTTCCACCCAGGCTTTACTGTAATCACCTGACACTTCCGCCGCCACATTGATAATACCGCCGGCATTTAAAACATAGTCCGGCAAATAGGTAATCCCGCGAGCTTCCAGCATGTCCATAATAGAGTCGTTGCGAAGCTGGTTATTCGCCGCGCCGCTGATTAGCTTGGCTTTGATTTGCGGAACACTTTGCTCATTCAGCGCGCCCCCAAGCGCGCAGGGACAAAAGATATCCGCGTCTACGGCATGAATATCATCAACTTTGACTTTCACAGCGTTCAGTTCGACCACAGCTTTCTTAATCACGGACTCGTTTATATCCGCAACGCGTAACGTCGCTCCGGCTTTGAACAGTTTTTCACATAAAGAATAACCGACATGGCCTAGCCCCTGTACCGCAACTGTTTTCCCGCTGAGGTCATCAGAGCCCCATATATGTTTCGTCCCGACTTTAAGACCGCGAAAAACACCTTCCGCCGTTATCGGTGACGGATCACCGGACGCCGCGGCGCCGGAGGTCAAGCCCGCCACATATTCTGTTTGCGAGCGAATGACAGTCATATCGTCCGGAGAGACACCGACATCTTCGGCCGTAATATAGCTTCCGTTAAGGCGCTCAATTGCTCGCCCATAGGCTTCGAACAAAGCCTTACGGTCAAATTCCCCTTTGGGACGCATGATAACGGCTTTACCGCCGCCTAATGGTAGGCCTGCGGCCGCATTTTTATAGCTCATGGCCTTTGAAAGACGCAGAACATCCGTCAGTGCTTGTTCTTCCGTCTCGTAAGACCAAAGCCGCGTCCCCCCCGCCGATGGTCCCCGTACAGTCGAATGAACGGCGATAATCGCTTTTAGCCCTGATATAGGGTCAGACGCGAAATAGATGCCCTCATGATCGGCAAAATCAGTATGAGTAAAGACGGACATAAAAACCATTCAAAGCAGTTTAAGCCTTACCGCTATATCCAAGTGACGTCGAAAATTCTTGCGTTTATTTAAAGAAATGAAGCAGAAATACCCGCCGCTCATAAGGTTTCCAGACCCGCGGCAGCGGCTTTTAAAACGCTCAGAGCAAAAGCCCCGCCTGTGCCATCGCCAATATTAATCCCCAAATCCATAACCGGGGATTTGCCTAACCGGTCAAGCAAAGCCTGATGAGCCGGTTCAGCCGTGACTTGAGCCGCAATACAATGATCCAAAGTAGCGGGATTAATACGGTGCAGGACAGCGGCGGCGGCGCAGACAACATATCCATCAAGAATAACAGGAATACGCTGGTGCCGCGCGGCCAAAATAGCCCCCACCACGCCCGCAATGTCTCGCCCGCCATAATCGCGCAAAATTTCCAAAGGCATCGCCGCACTATCACTATGGAGTTTCGCGCCGGCTTCCACCGCTTTAATGCGTAAATCCGCCTGCTTACGGCTACCGCCCGCCCAGTAATCAGCAGAGCCGCCAAACAAGGCTCTTGCAATACCCGCAGCCGCCGTTGCCGCGCCATATCCCGCATTGCCAATAACGATGACATCTGCGCCTTCGGCGACAACCTCCATACCAAAAGCGATAGCTGCCGCACACTCTCTCTCGCTCAAAGACGGCGCTTGGGTGAAATCCTCGGAAGGATATTCCAAGCCGAACTCATAGACTTTATACGCCGCGCCGAGATCTGCCGCCATACCGCGCACGACAGCAGAGCCTTCGGTCAAACGTTTTAGACGCGACTTCGACTCCTCTACAATAGAGCCTTCAAACGTTTGCCGAGATACACCATGCGTGCCCGCAAAAACCGCAATCAGCGGGCGTTTTAAACTCGCGGTCTGACTATCCTGCCACGCGGCAATATTAGCCAAAGCTCGGTTTAATCGACCCAGTGGCTTTAACGGGCCTCCTTTGCGGATAAGTTCTTCAACCAATATGTCTATCTGCCCTTCTTTTAAGACAGGCATGGTCTCAGTCAGGCCTATAATATCGTCAAAAGGGCGGCCTGTTTCTTCCAGCGCATTTTCATTGTTTTCCGTCATCGTAATACTCTATTTACCTAACCAGAAGAATCAACGCGCAGTATGTCGCGAAAGGCAAATGTTAAACGCTTCAAAACCCTTTTACGATAAGGGTTTGGCATGTTTACAATAAAAAATGTGGAATCTTTGCGCGCTCTACATGTCTCGAGGCTTGTCATACAAAGGATAGCGATAGGCTTTGTCCTTAGCTTAATCGTCACAGCCTGCGCGCCAGAAGCCAAGCAGGAAGCCGTTGAAACCACCCCCGTTGCGTCCAAACCTAAAAAATCCGCTTCTGTGGTCACATTACAAAAGAACCCTTCCGATGGACAGTTCTGGACACAGGCACGCGTCAATACGGGCACGGTCCGGTTTTTGGTCGATACGGGCGCGGGCATGGTGGCTCTAACCGAAAAAGACGCGAAAAAGGCCGGGCTCAAAACGCGCGACCTCAGCTATAACGTACCTATACGTACAGCGGGCGGCGAAAACTTTGCGGCCGTGGTGACGCTTGACCGTATTTCTGTCGGAGCAATTACGATAAAAAATGTAGAGGCTATGATTGTCCCCGAGGGCCTCGACATATCCTTATTAGGCATGACTTATTTAGGGGAACTGCAATCCGTACAAGCCAATCGCAACACGATGACCTTGCGGTTTTAAGCCTAAAAAATACTTTCGCGCATCATATTTAACGCGACAGCCAACAACAATATTCCGAACACTTGTTTCAAGCGTTTTGCATCCATGGCATGAGCCGCTTTCACCCCGAAAGGCACAGTGAAAGCGGCAATGACAGCAATCACGGCGAACCCCAAGAGGTTAACGTAACCTATTGATAAAGCTGGACGCCCTTCAACGCCTAAGCCTGAAATCATAAAGCCTAACGTAGCCGGAACTGCGATTGCCAAACCGAAGCCTGAGGCCGTCCCAATGGCGCGGTGAATGGGAACATTGCACAGGCTGAGTAATGGCACACTCAAAGAACCGCCGCCAATTCCCATTAAGGCCGACAGCCCTCCTACCGTGCCGCCGACCAATGGGGGCGCAATACCCCCCGGTACGGTTTGGCGGATGATAAAATCCGGCCGTCCCAATATAAATTGTAAAGCCACAACTATGGCGATGACGGCAAAGAGCAGCGTGAGCGCGTCAGCTGACAAACGCGGCGCAATGAACCAAGCCGCCAAAAACGACCCAAGTCCAATCCAAAGACCATAACTTCGCCAGATTTGAGGTGGCCATAATATATCCATATCAACCGCCCCGCGAGCGTTATGCTTTCGCACAGATCGATAACTATTGACGATGATTATGGCAGCGCTTGTCGCGACGGCACTGTGCATCACCACACTATCCTCGACACCTAAAGCTTTGAAAGTGTAGAGCAGCGCAGGCACCATGATGGCGCCGCCGCCAATGCCGAATAACCCTGACGCAAACCCCGCTAACACAGCAACCGCCGCCAAAGCTACGAATAAGAAGAGAAGCGTAATCGGCTCCATTAAGCCGCGCTTCGGTCTAAAACAGATTGTCGTGTATCAAAAGCGTCCTGCATCACCTCGGAGGGTAAGGCCCCACTTGAGGCGCCTTCGCTCAACGTTCGTCGCCAAATCCGCGCGCCAGGCTGCCCACTATAAAGCCCCATGACATGTCGCAGCAATGCCTTCGCCGTCCTGTCATTCGTTTCCGCGGTTTTTAAATACTCAATAAGTAAGGCTACAACATCATCGCGCGTCAAAGAGCCGGGCGCATCCCCATAAACAGTGTGGTCAATATCAGAGAGTACCCAAGGGGTGTGGTATGCGGCGCGTCCTAACATAAACCCATTAAGAGATTGAGTTTCATCCAGAGCCGTTTCGATCGTCGTAAGGCCACCATTGAGTTCGATGAGTAAATGCGGAAACTCCGCTTTCATTTGCCGCACAAGGTTATAGTCCAAAGGCGGAACATCACGGTTTTCCTTCGGGCTAAGTCCCTTCAACCACGCTTTACGCGCATGAATAATGAAGCGCTCACAGCCTGCCTCAGACACAATACGTAAAAAGTCAGGTAAAGTTCGTTCAATATCCTGATCATCAATGCCCAGACGGCATTTAACTGTGACAGGCACAGAAACAGCTTTTTGCATAGCCGTGAAGCACTCTGCCACGAGCCGGGGTTCATCCATAAGGCATGCCCCGAAACGCCCCGATTGAACTCGATCGGACGGGCAGCCAATATTGATGTTAATCCCGTCATAGCCGAAACCCTCACCAATTTCCGAGGCCTCAGCCAGCTTATCAGGCTCGCTGCCTCCGATTTGTAAAACCACGGGATGCTCGATTAAATCAAAGCCTAATAGCCGCTCACGCGGCCCGTGAATAACAGCATCCGCAACTACCATTTCGGTATAAAGTTCAATGCGGCGAGATAATTGGCGGTGAAACCAACGACAATGTCGATCCGTCCAATCCATCATGGGCGCAACACTTACTGTAAACTCTTGATTTTGCTTCATTTTTTGTTATACTTCAAACACTTAGAAAGGACGCGTGTGCACTCAAATTCACTGGAAATCACCCCGATTCTCTGTGGTACTGCACACGAATTGCACACAAAATG
>CAZMEN010000014.1:0-20331 GCA_964565335.1 uncultured Algimonas sp.
TTGATTGAGATAGAAACCGACAAAGCCAATTTCCGCCTCGACCAAAATTGTTAAAGTCAAAGCTCCAAATAGTCAGGGGCTTTGTCAGAAACAACACTAAGGAATATGACACAAGGTGAAGATACGGGGATACGATTGTTGAAAACCGTTCTATTTCAAGAACATCAAGAACAATAAATGAGACTTAATGCAAAGGAGATGTTGGACGAAGGTTCGAAACGCCCAAAGAAGACCGCTTATGTTATTTCTGCTAAGGGGGCAAAGCGGACCTTAAACGAGCATCTCTAATAGAACGGCTTATAGTTTCTCCATCAGCAGCACAAAGCGATCCGTCTGGCGGCGGACACGTTCATCGAACACATTCAATGTGCAGTCATCCGAGACAGTTTTCAGCATAGCCGAGGTTCGTGTTATTTCGAGCCCCGCACGACTTGCGAGCCTTTTGATAATCGCGGGATCGATACGGTGCAAGGTTTGTGCAGTCGATGATGGAAAACCGGTACAAGCCATATGATCGATGGCCAGCACTTTGCCGCCGGGCTTTAGAACACGTGCAATCTCATTCCATGACCCTTGAGGATCCCCGAAGCTATAATCACCGGGTGGATTGAAAAAGACCTCATGAGGGCCGAGTATCCATGTAACCATGTCGGCGGATGCATCCGGCAGAGGCAACTTATCAAAAGGCGTGTCGCGGTGTAGCGTGACATTTGGCAGGCGTTTCCCGTCGACACCCAGGCGTTTCTCTAGGTCCTCATCTGGGATGAAAGTCTCGAAAAAGGGTGGGTTGATCATATGTACGCGGCCCTTTGGGCCAACAGCAGCGGAGAAAAGGTCAGTGTAGTATCCGCGCCCTGCTTCGATTTCCACCACGGTGTCACCTGCCTTGATACCGCTGAAGGCAAGAACCTTGAATGGCTTGCGCCGAGCGTCTAATTCAATATCAGCAGCGGGCCGCACAGGCGCTTCAGCCAAATAAGCAGGCACGCCGTTTGAAGGGGATGATACGCAGGCGCAAAGACTGGTTGCGAGTGCGAGGAGTCCAAGTGTCTGTAGGGCTTTCATAGTCTAACGTCCCCGCTCGTCTTGTAAGTTTTCAATTGTACCGCCTTGAAAAGCGATAATCGGCTTGTCTTTACGGTAGCGCACAATCGCCGACGAAGCGACACGGTGCGCGTCCAGATCGACAACAAGCGTGATAAGATTGTCGAGATTGTCCTCGTGCCACTGTAGAAGGACGATGTCGTTTCGGATTTGACGTGAGCTATAAGGGTAGGTTTTATAAGTTTCGCTGGCGTTGGGGCCGCGTATCCAGCGGTACTCTATTTTACCATCCTCAAAACGCGCATGGATGGCATGACCGTTCTGGTACTGATAATTAAAATCCGTCCCATCCAGCAGAGCTTGTTGCTGACCAAGGGTGTCGGTGGTTTGTGCAGAGGCGGGTAGCGCACCGGTAAATAGAATCCCCCCTGCTGCCAACCCGATAAGTGCCATATGGCGAAAGCGGAATAAAGCGGTGGTACGGGGCGTGAGTTTTGAAAGTGTCTGCATTTTACGTCCTTAGGTAACTTGAATACTGGTATATTATGCGTATGAATTTGCAGATGAATTGCCAAAACAGATATTTTCCGGTATAAAACCGAACAAATCTGCTCAAATCTAATGTAAGGTGTCAATGGATTATACTACATACAGCTTTGATCGTGCGAAATTTGATCAACCTACCTCGCTTGAAGTCGCACGTGTAGAAGACCTGAGGGGGTATGTGCTTGATACCACGCCTTACCGCCTCGATTTCCATGACATAACTTTTGTCACGGCGGGAGAAGGACCTTACTGGATTGATGACCAATGTTGGGATGTCTCCCCGGGGGCCATCATAATGACGACGCCGGGTCGAGTGAGACGGAGTTTCGTGTCAGGATTGCAAGGCATAGCCGCTTTTTTCACGACCGATTTTCGAGGGTTGCAATTGCGCGACGATCTTTCACCTTATGCCCGCAGCGTTATGATGCCCGACGATAAGATTGCGGCGGACCTTGCGTTTCAATTCGAAGCCCTGCTTGCGGATGGCGGGCAACCTTTTGCGGGCACTGTGGATGTCGCGGGCACCCGCATTGATCTCATTCTCGCACTAATTGCTTATGCAGCGGCAGGTTCGCAGAACCGTCTGGATGAAACTCGCAAGAGTGTCTCGAACCGATTTATCGACCTCTTGGATGCAAACTATGCGGCGCACCACTCACCCGCTTACTACGCTGACAAGCTAGGTTTTGGAGTGACCTATCTCTCTCGCTTGTGCCGGGAAGCATTTGGTCGTTCCGCTCGAGACGTGATTCATGACCGTATATCGCTGGAAGCCCGCAGACAGCTTGTCCACTCTGGCGAGTCTGTTCAGACGATTGCCTATGATTTAGGTTTCGATGACCCGTCACATTTTGCCAAGTTTTTCAAGCGCCGAAACGGAGTTGCACCGAGGCAATTTCGTGTAGCACAGAGAGACGTGCTTTGGTCGTAGGATTGCACGCTGAATCATGGAGGTAGGACTTTAGATTAAGGTCCGCTAAGAGGATGTTTTCACATTTATCAAGCGTCCCACAATCGCCACACAAAGCACACTTAACCAACAGTGTTTAACGGCGAAGAAATCGGCTTTTAATGAGGCGGCCGAATAAACGTAAGGGGAAGCTCTTGAATCGGGGGATGTCGTCCGCGTAAGGCAAATTTGAACGCCGTTTTGCCGTTTTATTACGCCACTCTAGCGGGGGAGGCATTTCGTAACGTGACCGATAAGTGGATGTCCAAAAGCCAGAGTGAAACTTAATAAAAAGGGGCGAATGGCAACAGGTCGTGATATATCGTATTGTCGGGGAATTTGACTTTAGCTTCACGGATTCCAAAAGGTCTTCTCCTTCTAAGGCGACCCAATCCTTGTCCAGCAAGGTGACATAGGGTGTTCCGCCATCCGCTTCGCGAAAAGGTTTTACGTTTTCATATTTGTCTATGATTTCGCCTGCCGCCTGACAATCTGTACAATAGCAAACCGCTGTCACAATGGGCTTTGCCATCGCTTCGAATTTCACCTGTCCACAGTTGCAAGAGACTATTTGAGGAAACGCGCTCATATGGCGCGTTTAGCAGAGCCATGAGGCATTGTCTGATAAAATGCGGCATTGTCTGATAAAATGAGGTGTTGTCTGGTAATAATATGGCGCAGGAAACGTCAGCTCCGTTTCGGCGCGCTTATCACATTCCGCAATCGTCAGACTCTGAGCGTCCTGAACGCGCAGCTTCCAATAAGCCGCCTAAACCTTAAACCTTCCATCCTGTATGGAGGGCCGCGATGCCGCCGCTATAGTCTTCCCATCCTACGCGGGCGAAGCCTGCCTCTTTGACCATGTTGGCAAATTGGCCTTGTTTTGGGAAACGGCGAATGCTCTCAACGAGATATTGATAGCTGTCGCGATCTTTGGCGAGGAGCTGCCCCATGGGCGGGATGACGTTGAAGGAATAGGTGTCGTAAAATTGACGAAGCCATTGTGTCGGCGGCGTTGAAAATTCCAACACCCCTAATCGCCCGCCCGGTTTCAGCACGCGGTAAAATTCCCGCAGAGCCATATCTCGATCGGTCACGTTCCGAATTCCAAACGCAATCGTGACCACATCAAAACTGTCATCAGGGAAAGGCAGTTTTTGAGCATCGCCGCAAACGCGGGCTAAATCCATCCCAGCATCCTTTTTAGGGTCCACGCCCGCCAAAAGCATTTCGGCATTGATATCAAAAATGACGGCACTGGCCGGTTCGCCGCCGCGGCGCTCGCGGACTTTTTCTGCGGCCCGAATAAAACGCCGTGCCAAATCACCCGTTCCGCCGGCCACATCTAAATGACGCTCACCCGGTTGCGGGTTGAGCTTGGCCATAGTCATGTTTTTCCAAACGCGGTGAATGCCAAGGCTCATCGCGTCATTCATTAAATCATAGTTTTTGGCCACCGAGTCAAAGACGCCGCGCACCCGCGCCGCCTTTTGGCTTTCCGGAATATTTTCAAAGCCGAAATCAATCGTTTTTTCTGTCATGGGTGGCCTCTATCAAGTGCCGTCAAATTTGGCTAGTTATTCTGCCGCGTCCAATAGACGCCTCGGTTTATTCGGCGGCTCATCGCCGTCATGCGGAGCGGGATATTCGCCGCCATTGAGGAAAAACTCTTGATCCTGCTTGAACGCTTTCACAAGGAAATCAAACACAGCCCGAATACGGGTAGAGCGTTTGAGATCCTGATGAGCGACAAGATACAAATCTTCGGTCGCGGTCACATCGGGCAATATACGTTCGAGCGGAAAAGTGCGGTTCTTGCTCGTGCCGCGGGTTATCGCCTGCATCCCAATGCCATAGCCATGCCCCAAAGCCTCATCAAAGGCCCAGATGGAATTGGTTTGGAAGGTAATCCGTTTAGGCTCATAAATCATGCGGTCGCCATCGCGCACCCAGAGCTGTTTGCCGTCCATAATATTGGCAATGACGCCGTCATGGTCCGCCAAATCCTCTAATGTCTCGGGGCGGCCCATTTTTTCTAAATAAGACGGCGCGGCGTAAAACCCGAAAGACACGGTGCTCACTTTGCGCCCGATGAGTGAGTTTTGCTCACCCGGGCTAGCCCAGCGCAAGGCAATATCGGCTTCTCTTTGTGCCAAGTTAAAATCCCGAAAGCCAATACCTAAATCCACGAGAATATCGGGGTGTTCCGATCTGAATTCCTGCATCACACCCGGCAGCCAAGACGTACCGATGCCCTCGGTCGCCGACAATCGGACAACGCCGGAGAGGCTGTCTTCGAGCGTAGCGGAACTGCGGTCAATGGCGGAGGCTTCGTCTTGCATACGCTGAACATGTTCCAACATGGATTGACCGAAACGTGTAGGGACGAGCACCCCGTCTTCGCGGCGCAAAAGCGGCGTTTGGAAATGATCTTCAAGCGCGCGGATACGCCGCCCGACCGTGGGTTGGCTCATGCCCAGCTTTTTACCCGCCGCCGTGAGGCTGCCGACTTCGGCAACGGCTAAAAGAATAGGATAATCGGACCAATTTTTCATACCATGCCCCCTAACAGATATGAACGACAAAAGTCAATTTCATTCAAAATTACATAATGTAGAGCTGCGGTCTCAGCCTTGAGATAGAACATGATGCTCCTGCAAGGCGGCTATGCGCAGAGACCCTTTGCGTCAGGCAAGGCGGCAGATTATAGGCGGATATGGCGACACAAAATAACATTCAGTTTCCCCCTACCAAATGGGCGGCCTTCCGGCGCGGAGCCGCCTTGAAATGCCCGCAATGCGCGGAAGCTAAGTTATTTGCCTCTTATTTAAAACCCGTCAAAGCCTGCCCTGTCTGTCATAAGGATTGGGAGAATGTGCGCGCGGATTTGGCCCCCGCATGGGCGTCCATGACGTTCTCGGCTCACATCACTGCGATATTTCTGCACATCTTAATGTTCAGAACCGATTTATCAGATAGCGTCGTTATGGCGACCCTCATAGTAATCGCTATTTTTATCTGCCTTGCAACGCTTCCGTCATTTAAAGGGTTCTTCATGGCGATTGTCTGGTGGAATAAAATGGAAAAAGAGCAGCAGAGTTAAAACTCTTGACGGGTTAGAATTTCCCACGCATATAAATTTTACTCATTAAGACCGACCGAGGGACAGGCCCTTTGACGTCGGGGCAACCCAGATGGTGCCAAGTCCTGCGGCGGAAGTCGGAAAATGAGGAGCGGGTATGGCCCGCCTTTGCTTTCCCGCTATATCGCCGCGCTTGATACCGCAACTGTAAGGCAGCCTTATGGCGCAAGACATATTATTGAACCGCGGTGATGTCAGCTTGGAACGCGGCTGTTCTATGGCAGGCGATATTGTGCGCGGACGGCTTTACGGCAATCCCAACGGGCCTCTCATCATTGTGTTGGGCGGCATTTCAGCGACGCGCTTTGTCGCCGATGGCGGACGACTGAACCGCGGCTGGTGGTCGCGTCTCGCGCGCAAGGGCGGGCCAATTGATTTGGATATATTCAAAGTGCTGGGCGTGGATTTCGCGCCTGAGAAAGGCGGGCTTGACTGCCCCGACACGATCACAACAACCGATCAGGCCGCGCGGATAATTGATTTAATGGATGCGCATAATCTGGGGAATGCGACCGCTATTATCGGCTCCTCTTATGGCGGAATGTGCGCGCTCGCTCTGGCGCAAAACCATCCGCAGCGTGTGGATAATCTTTGCATCATCGGCGCGGCTCACCGCCCTTATCCGATTGGAGTTGGATGGCGCGGTATTCAGCGGCGCGTGGTGCGATTGGGGCTGGAGGCCGGAAAACCCGAAGCGGGATTAAAGCTCGCCCGCGAACTCGCCATGACAACATACCGCACGCCCGAAGAATTCGCAGATAGGTTTGAACTGAGCGAGACGGCGTCCAATCCTTTTCAATTTGATATTTGTGATTATCTGGGGTCGCGCGGGGATGTCTTTGCGCAAGCAATGGACGCTCAAAGGTTTTTAGCGCTCTCTGAGTCGATTGATTTGCACCGCGTCGAGCCGGAAAATATCACAACCCCCACATTATTGATGACGGCGATTTCCGACCAACTCGCCCCCCTGCCCGATATGCGCGAATTGCGCGACCGCCTCGCCGGGCCAAGCGAGCTCTACACCTTCACTAGCCTTTACGGCCATGATGCGTTCCTAAAAGAATATGACGCGATGAGCCCAAGGCTTGAAGAATTTTGTAAGGGGTTGGTGTGAGACTGTATCTTAAATCGTGTAGTTACTACTTTCTATTTAGCCTCATAACTTGCGTATTCGTCTCTTTCTTTTTGGCCTCTATTTTATGGTTTTTTGAAAGACCTCAACCTCTAAACTTTTTTGTTATTACCTTAGCTAGTATTCTTGCAATATCGTTTATTTGCGCTCCAATCTGCGCAATCGGTGATATAGTGCTCATAAAATTGAAATCGAAATATGACCGATAAATCCAAAATACAGACGCAAATCGTCCAAGCGGAAATTGGGGCGGATCCGGCTTTTCGTGCCATCGCTCCCCCGCTTTACACAACGTCGACTTATCTGTGGCCAAGCGTTGAGGAAAAAGGGCCGTTTGATTATGGCCGTACCAATAACCCGAACCGTAAAGGCCTTGCAAAAGCGCTGGCGACGCTCGAAGGCGGGGCGCATGCCATCATCACATCCTCAGGCATGAGCGCGATTGATTTATGTTTGAACCTTGTACAAGCGGATGACCTTATCATTGCGCCGCATGACTGTTACGGCGGAACGCACCGCCTGCTCACCCACCGCGCCGCCCAAGGCCGTATTCGCGTCCTCTTTATTGATCAATCCGATTCCGACGCGCTTCACCAAGCCCTCGACGAAAAGCCAAAAATGGTCTTAATCGAAACACCCTCTAATCCGCTCATGCGTTTAGTGGATGTTAAAAAAATCGCCAAACTCTCCAAAGCCTTTGGCGCAATCATTGTGGCGGATAATACCTTCCTGTCGCCCGTGCGCCAGAAACCTCTGGATCTGGGCTGCGACATTGTTGTCCACTCCACCACAAAATATCTGAACGGCCATAGCGATGTTGTCGGCGGGGCCGTCATCGCAAAATCAGAAGACCACGGCGAAACCCTTGATTGGTGGGCCAATTGCGCCGGCGTTACCGGCTCCCCTTTTGATAGCTGGCAAACCCTGCGCGGCCTGCGAACCTTATCAGCCCGAATGGACGTGCAAGAAAATAATGCCATCGCCATCGCCAAATTCCTAAAAAAACATAAAGCCGTCACTCAAGTTTATTTCCCGGGATTGCGGTCTGATCCGGGACATAAGCTCATGAAAGCACAGCAGTCCGGCCCCGGAGCGATGCTCTCTTTCGAAGTCAGCAGCCCTGAAATTGCGGCCACAGTATTAAACGGTATTGAAATATTCCAACTTGCGGCATCACTCGGCGGCGTCGAAAGCCTTATTTGCCAACCCTCCACTATGACCCATCGCGGTATGGAGGAAAGCGCACGGAAAGAGGCCGGCATTACAGATACTCTATTGCGCCTCTCTGTCGGAATGGAGGCGGAAAGCGATCTTATTCAAGCTTTAAGCAATGTTTTGCCCTAAAATAATATAGAAACAGAATAATCTGGCAACTCAGCTTCCGAATACGAAAACCCAAAGTAGATTTTCCTCTTGAGATTCCCGCCATGATAACCTAAGGGTGTGCTCAGGGGGAGAGGTCATGCAGATCTTCAAAAATAAAAATAATAAATCAAACACCAAGATGGTAGCGCGCGACCTTACGGTCGAAGACCTGCCATCTGTGGGTATGATGCTTGCCCTTCTCTTGACTGTGCTATTGATTAGCGGAGTTGCGAGCGGGATATAGGGGACAAAAAAATATAATAACCCTTTTGCTCACCCGCTCTGTAAAGAGCGGGTTTTTTTATTTGGCATTTACAATTCGATATTCAAAGCAGAGACAATAGAAAAAATTAAAAAGAGGCCAAAATGAGCTTTTTCGGTAAATTGTTTGGACGCCCCTCAACAGCCACGTCTCAGAGAGTTTCTGATATTCAAACTTTTCGGAATCACGCCCTTATTGCCGCGAGGCAAAGCAGGCTTGACCTTACCTTTGAAGCTGACCCCGACGACCCAGCGCGCCTCATGATTTCGGGTACAAATGGAGCAGAAGCCTATGCCGATGTTTCAAACAGCTTCCATCACTTTCAAGCTTATGAGGAAGAAACGTTACAAGAAAACTTGTCACGATTTGTGGCGACTCTACGCACATTGGAAGCCTCTCTCATCACTTCGGAGCCGTGGGTGTTTTCAAAGGAGGCCATTGCCCTTGTGCTGCGGTCTGACGATTATGTACAGCATTGTTTAGGCAAAGGACTGGACCTGATTACAGCGCCTGTTGCCGGAGATATGCACTCCATGCTTATGATTGATACGCCCGACGCCATGCAAGGCCTGACCCGCGATAAAGCGAAAGAATTCAATGATGCGCAACTCTTTGAATTAGGCCTTAATAACACCCGTAAGGCCTTAGAAGATGTTTCTGTTGGTGAACCTCTTCAGGGCCTCTCTCTGTATACTGTAGAGAGTAACTCCTTTTTAATAACAGGCATGATTTTCTTGGATGAGTTTTGGGACAAGGTAGAAGAAAAACATGGGCAAGATTATTATGTGCTTTTACCCAGAAAAGACCAACTTTTCATCGTCGATTCTAAATCAGCCGCGGCTCGTGAAATAGCTTTAAAAATAATACAGGTAACATTTGAGGAGAACTTCAATCTTTTGTCGCCTTATATTTATGAACGCAAAAACGAAAAACTTCATATCCTTGTGGACGCTTGACATATAATTAGGGGAAGACCCATGTTTTCGAGGGTCTCAACGCAAGCGAGAGCCAAGTTATTGCCATTGAGCGCAATTATTTTCTGCCTTTTTGTCTCATAGCAAAAATAATCTCCATAAAAATAGGTTTGAACCCACTGCATGAGGGAAAATTTCCTCTTGAATAGAATGGCCCGATAGGCTTTAAGCACAATATGAACTCGTTCGAACAGGATACAGCTAAAGTGAAAGTTGTTGCGCAAACACATCGCGTCAATCAGACACCCGTTATTAGCCTGCTACTTCTCCTTGTTCTTGTGATTGTCCTTATTGGGCAAAGCGCGGGCGGTATGTAAAAGGGGAAACCCGGTTGCACCCCACCCGCTTCATCCGAGGCGGGTTTTTTTGTGGGATATGATTGAGGACGTAAAATGAGCAAGCGAAGTGATGCCATTGTCAAAGGCCCAAGCAGAGCGGCGGCACGCGCAATGTTGCGCGCCACTGGCATGGATGACAAAAATTTCGAAGGCCCGATTATTGCGGTCTTCAATACGTGGACCAATATGGGCCCGTGTAATATGGATTTGGACAAATTGGCCGTCCCCGTTCGCGCTGGCATTCGGGCCGCAGGCGGTACGCCCGTCGATTTCAACTCCATCGCAGTATCCGACGGCATCACTATGGGTAGTGAGGGCATGCGCGCCTCGCTTATGTCCCGCGAAGTAATTGCCGACTCGATTGAATTGGCTGTCAAAGGCCATAGCCTTGACGGCGTTATCATTCTGGTCGCCTGCGATAAAACCATTCCGGCCGCCGGGATGGCTCTTGCGCGCATGAACATTCCGGGTGTTGTTCTGTATGGTGGCTCCATCATGCCCGGCAATCACAAAGGTAAAGACCTGTCCGTTCAGGATGTCTTCGAGGCCGTTGGAGCCTGCGCTGCAGGCATTATTGATGACGCCGAATTAAAAGAAATTGAAAAGGCCGCCTGCCCTGGTGCAGGGGCTTGTGGCGGGCAGTTCACCGCAAATTCCATGGCGATGGCGATGACATTTTTGGGGCTCTCTCCTATGGGCGCAAATGATATTCCCGCCATTGACGAAGAGAAAAACAGAGCCGCCTTTCGCGCGGGCGAGATTGTTGTCGATTGCGTGAAGGAAAACCGCCTTCCGCGCGATATCATTACCAAAGACAGCTTGATGAATGCCGCGATTGCGCTCTCGGCCACGGCGGCCTCGACCAATGCGATTTTGCATTTATTAGCCATTGCCTCCGAAGCCGAAGTCGACGGTTTTGAAATTGACGCTTTTGATAAAATCTCCCGCTCCACTCCCGTTATTGGCGACCTAAAACCCGGCGGGAAATATATGGCTTATGACCTTTACGCCGCTGGCGGGTCAGCGCTGATTGGCCAACGCTTGGTCGAAGATGGCCGCATTGATGACGGAAAAACTGTCACGGGGCGCAGCCTATTCGAAGAAATTCTCGACGCGAAAGAAACCAAAGGCCAAGACGTGGTTCGGCAGTTTAAAGACCCTGTGAAATCACGCGGCGGTTACGGTATTCTTTATGGCGACCTTGCTCCTGAGGGCTGCGTCGTAAAACTCGCGGGACATGGCGCTCTCTTCTTTGAAGGCACGGCCCGCGTATTTGAATCCGAAGAGGCTTGTTTCGACGTCGTACAAAATAACGGCATTCATAAAGGCGACGTCATCATCATTCGCAATGAAGGCCCGGCGGGCGGCCCAGGCATGCGCGAAATGCTAGGCGTGACAGCCGCGCTTGTTGGACAAAATCTAGCCGACCATGTCGCGTTGATTACAGATGGCCGCTTTTCCGGCGCCTCTTATGGTTTCGTGATTGGGCATGTGGCGCCCGAAGCCGCGCATGGCGGCCCTATTGCTTTTGTTGAAGACGGCGACTTGGTCACGATTGATGTTGAAGCACAGACCATTAATGTCAAAGCGGACCTTGCCGCGCGCGCCAAAAACTGGACACCGCCCAAACCCAAATACCCAAGCGGCGCTTATGCTAAATTCGCCAAACTCGTTGGTTCTGCGTCCAAGGGCGCGGTTACTTCTTTTCCCTTTAAAAATTAGCCCCCATTAAACACTAAGGACTCTCCGAAATGTCATCACTTGATATCTATTACGACAAAGACTGTGACCTCTCGATCATCAAAAGTAAAAAGGTTGCTATTTTAGGCTATGGGTCGCAAGGCCGCGCCCATGCGCTGAACCTCAAAGATAGCGGCGTTGATGTTGTTGTTGGCCTGCGCCCCGACAGCTCAACCAATAAAAAAGTCATTGCTGACGGCCTGCCTGCCAAAGCCACTGCCGACGCCGTCAAAGGCGCAGATGTTGTCATGGTTCTGACCCCTGATGAGCTTCAAGCGAAAATCTACCGCGAAGATATTGAGCCCAATATTAAAGAAGGCGCCGCTCTTGCTTTTGGTCATGGCTTTGCCATTCATTACGGCCAAGTCGCGCCGCGCCGTGATTTGGACGTCATCATGATCGCGCCCAAAGCACCGGGTCATACAGTCCGTAATGAGTTTGAAAACGGCCGCGGAATTCCTGATTTGATCGCCGTTGCGCAAGACGCAAATAGCGGCTTTGCTCTGGAACTTGCTAAATCTTACGCCTCTGCGATTGGCGGTGGACGCACTGCCATCATCCACACAACATTTGGCGACGAAACAGAAACAGATTTATTCGGCGAACAAGCCGTGCTTTGCGGCGGCGTCGTTGAGCTGATTAAAATGGGGTATGAGACATTAACCGAAGCGGGCTATCCGCCAGAGCTTGCCTATTTCGAATGTCTACATGAAACAAAGCTTATTGTTGATCTTATCTATGAAGGCGGCATCGCGAATATGAATTATTCGATCTCTAACAATGCCGAATATGGTGAGTATGTCACGGGCGAAGCCGTCATTAATGATAGCTCTCGCGAAGCCATGCGCACCGCCTTGAAAAACATCCAAAACGGCGATTATGCGAAATCCTTCATCCAAGAAGGCGCGCTCGGTTATCCCAGCATGACAGCCCGTCGCCGCAATACGGAAAAACATTCGATCGAAAAAGTTGGTGCAAAGCTCCGCGAGATGATGCCGTGGATTTCCGCCAATAAGATTATCGATAAGGATAAGAATTAAAATTCATGAGACCGTTGGCTAAAATTTTAGCGAAACTTAGAAAAGACCCTGTTGTTAAGTCGCAGCTACAGGGTAGCGCACTCGCATTGCCAGAAAACGAGGCCGATTTCTTCACAGTAAGCCAAAATTATTCCGGCACAATTTCGGAACGTATTGAACAGGTCGTGAAAAAAAGAGACTTCCTGCTTTCATTCGAGCCTAATCATCATGATGGTTCCAATCTCTTAAACGGAACGCCGCTCTCTAACGTGGAAATAAGCAAAATCGAGAATAAAATCAGTACAGCGTTGCCGGAAGACTTTAGAGCATTTCTTGAAAATATTGGTGAAGGCGGTAGTGGACCGTGGTGCAAACTTGCGAACCATAATAATATTTTGGCTTCAGATATGGATTATCCAGATAACGGCCAACTTCTTCCGTCAAATCCGTTCCCATTAGCATCAGCAGAGTTTTTAGAATTTGATGATCAAATGAGCGAAGAAGCTTACGTTGCAGCCGAAGATCAATTTTGGGGCAATAAAGAAGATGGTCTTATTCGGGTCGGAAATTTCGGTTGTGCAATTTTCATCAATTTAATTGTTAGTGGGCCTGAACGCGGAAGTCTTTGGGTTCGCGACCCAAATATTCACGGCGTTTTCCCAATTACATTGAAGAATAAACCAGACAGCCGCGTGCGCGTGCTGGACTGGTTTGAAAATTGGCTCGATTATCAAATCAATGCCGTAAATAGAGTTACACCATGACCACAGCCACACAATTCGAACGTCAACAGACAGAGATCCTCGCCAATCGTGAGCCTAAATCTGGCTCAAAGCTCTTGCTCGAATCCATTGCGGCTCAGGGTGTGGATTTGATCTTTGGGTATCCGGGCGGCGCGATTATGCCCGTTTATGACGAGCTGCCGAATTACCCGCAGCTGCGTCATATTCTCTGCCGCCATGAGCAAGGCTGCGGCATGGCGGCAATTGGCTATGCCCGCGCGACAGGTAAAGTGGGAACCGCCTTTGCCACGTCTGGCCCGGGCGCGACAAACCTCGTCACCGCTATTGCGGATGCTTATCTGGATTCTGTACCCGTTGTTTTTGTGACGGGCCAAGTGCCGACAAATTTGATGGGGACTGACGCCTTCCAAGAAGTCGATATCATCGGCATCACCATGCCCATCGTCAAACATAGCTATATCGTGCGCGACCCCGCAGACTTACCCGGTATGATTGCCGAAGCCTATTTCATTGCCGCCGAAGGCCGTCCCGGCCCCGTGCTGATTGACATTCCAAAAGACGTACAAAACGCGCTGACGACAGATCGTCATAAATGGCGGCCCTATCCGAAACAAAAACCCGAAATGGGCCAAAGCGCAGATATCGCGCAGGCAGAAGCCCTGATGCGCGAAGCCAAAAAGCCACTCTTTTATATTGGCGGCGGCGTGGCCCAAGGCGACGGCGTGACCGAATTGCGCGAACTCGTAGAACGCACCCAAATTCCGGGGGTTTCCACCTTGAAAGGTCTTGGCTCCCTGCCCTCCGGTCACCCGAACTATCTCGGTATGCTCGGGATGCATGGCTTAAAGGCTGCAAATTACGCCGTGCAAGAATGTGATCTGCTAATCGTGGTCGGCGCGCGGTTTGATGACCGCGCAACTGGCAAGCTCGACACTTTCGCACCCAACGCCAAAGTCATTCATATGGATATTGACATTGCGGCGATTAATAAGGTTCGCCGCGTGAATGTTGGCCTTGATGGCTCGCTCAAGAAAAACCTCGCGGCGCTGGACCCGTTTGACGGCGGCGCCGCGCCAAACATCTCTGAGTGGACGGAGCTTTGCTATAATCGCCGCACCGAGCATGAATGGGATTATAAAGGCGCGCAGGAAAACTCTGCACCCGGTGTTTATGCCCCTAAGCTGCTTTATGATCTCTCTCGTCGTGCGGACGCCATGTCTGAAAATGAATCGGGGGCGATATTTACCTGTGATGTGGGACAGCATCAAATGTGGGTGGCGCAACATTGTTACTTTGACGAACCGAAAGACCACATTACCTCTGGCGGGCTCGGCACAATGGGCTTTGGCTTACCTGCGGGCTTAGGCGCAAAACTCGGCGCGCCAGACCGTACCGTCATTACGGTGTCGGGCGATGGTTCCATCATGATGAATATTCAAGAGCTCGCCACGCTGTATCGCTACGGCATTCCGCTTAAAATCGTCCTGCTCGATAACTCCGTGCTCGGCATGGTGCGCCAATGGCAAGAAGTCTTCTTTGATAAGAATTATTCCGAGACAAATTTGGACGATAACCCCGATTTCGCTCTGGTCGCCAAAGCCTTCCAAATCGATGCCTTCACAGTCAATACCGCCGATGAAATGGATGCAGGCATTGACCGCCTCTTAAACACAGATGGCCCAGTCCTCATGCACGTCAAAATCGACCCGAATGAAAATGTCTGGCCATTGGTGCCTCCTGGGCGGAGTAACGCCGATATGATGGAGCGGTGATATGTTTCCGTTTCGGTCTGTTTTATTTTTGCGTTTGATGACGATTCCACTTGGATTCAATTTGCTGATGACCTTCATCGGGATATTTCGCGCTTATGGACGGGCGCCTGAAACTTCTCAATTTAAATTCTTTTTCTTTTTTTCAATACTATATTTTCTTATTGGTCTAATTGCATTTTCAATTTGTCTATCTCACTTGAAGTTGTTGAAATTAGCTCCTCCACCTAATGAGAAATCACAATGACCCAACTCCAACGTGATAAAACTTTTAAACCTTCTAAGTTTGCTTTTATCGAAATGATGGAGCGGTAGGATGAAGAATTTAATTTTTAATTCTAATTCATACATAATTTTGGCCGCAATTGTTTTTGTTATTGGGTCGATAGTTGGACTTGTCGTTTCAGGCGTGCACAACACTTATTCTGACGACTCTCTTGGACCAGTCCTGTGGCATTCTCTCAGATATTACATCCTTATATTTCTAACCCTCATTTTTATTGGGGCCTTACTTAGAAAATACAAAACTAAAGACCAAAAAAAATGACTGAACTCCAACGTGATAAAACTTTTGAACCTTCGGGTGTCTCTGGCAAGCTCAAGGTCGTGCTCCATGATGTGTCTGGCACGTTAATCCGCGCCCTCGGAACCATTGAGCGACGCGGTTACGATTACCGCGATGTGCATTGTACGCAGCGCGTGGACGGCGATTTTGATTTACTGGTCCATGTCGAAGATACGGGCGGGCCGAATGATTTAAATACATTATGCCTGCAACTGGAACGACTTTACAACGTCGTCTCAGCCGAGCGGGTGGGACGACGTAAAAGAGCGGAACGGGCCTAGCGGCTTCCCCTCATTTTTGTGACCTCCAAAAATGAAATTATATTACCATGACCCAAATGATTAAATCTCAACACGTCAAAATATTTGACACCACCTTACGCGACGGCGAGCAAGCGCCGGGCTTTTCTATGACAGCGGGGCAGAAGCTCCGTATGGCGAAAGCGCTCGAAGGGCTCGGCGTCGATATTATGGAGGCGGGCTTTGCTGCTGCGTCCCCCGGAGACTTTGACGCGATTAAAACGATTGCGACCGAAGTGAAAGACAGCATTGTCTGCTCCCTTGCGCGCTGTAATGACGGCGATATCCGTGCCAGCGGCGAAGCGATTAAACCCGCAGCACGAGGTCGCATTCATACCTTCATCGCGACATCACCTCTCCACCGCGAATATAAATTAAAAATGTCCAAGGACGAAATTGTGCGCCGTGCCATAGCGGGCGTAGAACTCGCGCGGCAATATACAGATGATGTCGAGTTTTCCGCCGAAGACGCGATACGCACGGAACGCGATTATTTAAAACGTGTCGTCGAAGCCGCGATAAAAGCGGGCGCGACCACCATCAACATCCCCGACACAGTCGGCTACACCACGCCCGAAGAAATTCAGGACTTGTTCCAATTCCTCACCACCCAAATTGAGGGCGCGGATAGCGTGACATTCTCGGCCCATTGCCATGATGATCTGGGTTTGGCTGTCGCCAATTCCTTAGCGGCCGTACGCGGCGGGGCGAGACAAGTCGAATGCGCGCTGAACGGTATTGGCGAACGGGCGGGTAATTGCGCAACCGAAGAGGTCATCATGGCGCTCCGCACCCGCAAAGATTTCTTTAATCTCGACACGCGCGTTGCCCCGCAAGGTATTTACGCGGCGTCGAAACTCCTCGCGACGATTACGGGTAATCCCGTCCCGCGTAATAAAGCGATTGTCGGCAAAAATGCCTTCGCCCATGAGAGCGGTATTCATCAGCACGGGGTTCTCGCCAACCGCGAAACCTATGAAATTATGAAGCCCGAAGATGTCGGCGTCAGCAAAGATAATCTTGTGCTGGGCAAACATTCAGGCCGCGCCGCGCTCAAGGACCGCGTGAGCAAGCTCGGTTTTGAATTGGGGGATAATCAACTTCAAAGCTTGTTTGTGCAATTCAAAGCCCTTGCGGATAAGAAAAAAGAAGTGTTCGACGCCGATATCGAAGCGCTCATCTTGGGCGAAGCCGTCGGCACAGTCGGGCCGTGGCAACTCGATAGCCTATATGTCTCGGCAGGGTCTGATGATGGACGTCACCCTGTCGCCACGGTAAAATTAAATCACGAAGACGGGAAAACGGTCACGGCGGTCAAAGAAGCGGCTGGCCCTGTGAATGCTGTGTTCTTGGCCATTTCCGAAGTAACGGGACAACCGCTACATCTCGACAGCTTCGCCGTGCAATCCGTGTCCGAGGGTGAAGACGCCATGGCCGAAGCCTCTGTCCGCGTCAGTACGGAATTTAATTCCTATCAAGGCCGCGGCACGAGTACGGATACAGTCCTCGCAGGCGCACGCGCTTACCTCGACGTGATCAACCGCATAGAGCGCCGCGCCGACCGGCAGAAGTCGATAGCGGCGCAGCATTAGTGAAACGATTAATGTCAGTCGAAATAATATCCAAAATTGAAATCCTGAAAGACGGGAAGATGCGCATTAAACTTAAGAGTGGCGGGAAACAAGAATATCAATTCGTGTACCGCGAAGCCAAAGGCGTTTACTGGAACAATGACTTTGGTTCATTTGAAACGCCAGAGCCAAAAGTATGGACACATGAGGAGTGGTTTAGACACGTCATCAAAACGGTCGAGGGTATGGGAATATCTTTAAAGCAAGATAGACATACGCGTTTTATTAATGTGCCTCATCACATCAAAGAGGGAATTTATTCTGATGCCTAAAACCCTTTTCGATAAAGTATGGGACCGCCACATGGTGGTCGCGGAAACGGATGCGCATCCTGCAACGCTTTATATTGACTTGCACCTCATTCACGAGGTGACGTCTCCGCAGGCCTTTACCGTTTTGCGTGAACGCGGATTAAAAGTCCGCCGTCCTGACCGCACCCTCGCCACCATCGACCATTCCACGCCGACCCTCATTAACGCGGATGGCTCTCGTCCTTTTGTGACGGAACAGGCGGGTAAGCAAGTTGAGACCCTTCTGGCTAATGCCGCCGAACACGGCATTGAAACCCATGGCTGGGAGTCGGACAATCGCGGCATCGTCCATGTGATGGGACCAGAGCTCGGCGCGACGCAGCCCGGCATGACGATTGTCTGCGGCGATAGCCATACCTCGACCCACGGCGCATTTGGCGCGATTGCTTTTGGCATTGGCACGACTCAAGTCGGCCATGTTCTCGCCAATCAATGTATCCTCATGCGCAAACCCAAAACCATGGCCATCCACGTGAACGGCGAATTGCAAGACGGCGTGACCCCCAAAGATATTATCCTCGCCATCATCGCCGAAATCGGCGTCGGCGGCGGTACGGGCTACGCGCTTGAATATTGCGGCAATGTCTTTCGCGAGATGAGCATGGATGGGCGCATGACCGTCTGTAATATGTCCATCGAGGCAGGCGCGCGTTGCGGCATGATTGCGCCGGATGAAACGACTTTTAATTATTTAAAAGGCCGCAAATTTACGCCAGACGATTTTGAGACGGCGTGTGCGGATTGGGCAAGCCTCGCCACAGATGAGGGCGCGACTTATGACAAAGAGGTGCATATCGCAGCCGAAGATATTCGCCCCATGGTGACCTATGGCACCCATCCCGGCATGGCCATGCCGATTGACGCGCTCGTCCCCGTTGCAACAGATGAGACCGAAGAAAAAGCGCTCGATTATATGGCCGTCACGGGCGGCGCGCCAATTGCGGGGATAAAAGTCGACCGCGTCTTTATCGGCTCTTGCACGAATTCCCGTATGGAAGATTTGCGCGCGGCGGCCAGAGTCATGTCTGGGCGGCAAGTCGTAGGCGGATTAATCGCCATCGTTGTTCCGGGTTCTGAGCTGATTAAAAAGCAAGCCGAAGAAGAAGGCCTGCATAAGGTGTTTACCGCCGCAGGCGCCGAATGGCGCGAACCGGGCTGTTCTATGTGTATCGCGATGAATGGCGACAAAGCCGCCCCTGGCGAGCTTGTCGTTTCGACGTCCAACCGTAACTTTGCGGGCCGCCAAGGTCCCGGTGCACGGACAGTACTCGCCTCACCAGAAACAGCCGCCGCGGCTGCTGTAACAGGCGTCATCACCGACCCCCGTAGTTTGGGAGACGCCGCATGAGCTTCGCACCCCTTAAAACCGTTACGTCAAAGACACTCGTTCTGCCAGCCGAGAATATCGACACAGACCAAATCATTCCGGCGCGTTTCCTCACTGTGACCTCTCGCGACGGGCTCGGCAAACATGCTTTTAACGATTGGCGATATAATGAGGACGGGTCTGAAACAGATCACGAATTAAATAGCGACGAGGCCAAAGCCTGCCAGATATTAGTTGGCGGCCATAATTTTGGGTGTGGCTCCTCGCGCGAACATGCGCCTTGGTCGCTCACCGATTATGGCATTCGCGTTGTCATCAGCTCTGAGATTGCCGATATTTTTAAGGGCAATTCTCTAAAGAACGGCTTGTTGCCGATTGTGATAGAAAAACGGGCTCATGATTGGCTCCTCGACAATCCCGGTGCTGACGTCACCGTAGATTTGGAAAGCTGCGAAGTCCGCCTGCCGCGTAATGGCGGGACGTATAAATTCGAAATCGACAGTTTCTCTCGCCACTGCCTTATGCAAGGCGTGGATGAGATGGGGTATCTGACTAAACAGGGTGATGCGATTACCACATATGAGGCTCATCATGGCTAATCCCATAACAAAATTATCAGACATACCAAAAGGCGGGTTCATCCCTGAACATTTACTAGAGTGGGCGGAAATTAAAGTACTTTTACCAGATATTCCAGCAGTAGAGTTGGAGTTTACCAAGAATGGCGGGTTGCGTGGCCAGATTGTTCTTTCGAATATAGAGGAAATCAAAGGCGACGATGAACAACGCTACTACGCTGATGCCTTATTCATAGAGCAAGATGATAAAAAAGAAGTTTGCTTATTTGATGCCTCTAAACACGGTTGGGACGCCGTAGAGTGCGACTATCATTTCAAACAAGAGACGGAACTACTTTACGTTAAATGCATTAATTGTAGTGCCGAAAAATTTGAACCTCGTATATCTTGGTTAGGATATCAAGTTTTCGATGGAGAGAGACCAACAGTGAGTGGAAGCTTAAAATATCGTAACAGCTTCGATTCAATTGGTATTGACATAAAATGTCTCTCCTGTGGGACGTCTGAAAATATTCTTAATACAGAGACAGCCTAATCATGACCGAAATTAATTTTACCTATCTGCCCGGTGACGGCATTGGCCCCGAAGTGGGCGAT
>CAZMEN010000014.1:20341-46130 GCA_964565335.1 uncultured Algimonas sp.
ATTGCGGTTTTAAATGCTGTCGCGCAAAAGCATGGGCACACCCTTCTGCCTGAATTTCATCTGGTCGGCGGGGCGGCGATTGACGCGCTGGGACAGCCGCTACCCGCAGAGACATTCGAGTCTTGCGAGCGCACAGGCGCGATTCTGCTCGGCGCGGTGGGCGGACCGAAATGGGATCATTTGAAAGGCGCAGACCGCCCCGAATTGGGCTCTCTTTTACCGCTTAGGAAAGAGCTTAACCTTTATGCTAATATCCGGCCCTGCGCCCCCTTCCCTGCGCTCATTGACCACGCACCCCTCAAACGCGAACGCCTTGAAGGCGTTGATTTCGTCGTCATGCGCGAGCTTACAGGCGGGATTTATTTCGGCGATAAAGGGCGCGATGCTGACGGTGCGTATGACATGTGCCGTTACTCTGAGGCCGAAGTGCGCCGCATCGCGATCAAAGCTTTTGGCCTTGCCATGACGCGCAAGAAAAAAGTCACTTCGGTTGATAAATCCAATGTGCTTGAGACATCTCGCCTCTGGCGCGAAACGGTGATTGATGTCGCGACGCATTATCCTGATGTAGAGTTGGAACATTTATTAGTGGACGCCATGACCATGCATATGCTGACCCGCGCGCAAGATTTTGATGTGGTTCTGACCGAAAATATGTTTGGCGACATTCTCACCGACGAAGCCTCTGTACTATGCGGCTCTATGGGCGTTATCCCGTCGGCTTCCTTATCAGAAGGTAGCACAGGCATGTATGAACCCATTCACGGCAGCGCGCCTGATATTGCCGGGCAAGGCAAAGCCAACCCTCTGGCGATGATTTTATCCGCTGCGTGGATGTTGCGTCTGTCTTTTGGTTTAGACGCAGAAGCCAAAGCCGTGGAAGACGCCGTCGAAGCCGCCCTTGAGCGCGGTTATACCACAGGTGATTTGGGCGGCACTCTGTCTACCGCCGAAGTCGGGGATTGGATCGCGGACCATGTCAGCCACTAAAACGCCTCTTACCGCCGCCCCTTTGGTTAACCTAAATGAATTGAAAGCCCGTATTGAGGCAGCCGATGTTTATGGACTGGCCAAACGCACGCCAACGGAATTAGCGAGCAAACTCTCTGCGGAATTGGGGCAGGATATCTGGCTGAAACGCGAAGACCTGCAAGATGTATTTTCGTTCAAAATTCGTGGGGCAGCTAACCGTATCGCGGGTCTGTCCGACGCGGAAAAATCGCGCGGTGTTTGTGCGGCGAGTGCTGGCAACCATGCTCAAGGCGTAGCGGCCTCTGCTAAGTTTTATGGCACCAAGGCCATTATCTTTATGCCCGTGACCACGCCGGCCATTAAAGTTGAAAATGTCGAAGCGATGGGCGCGCAAACGCGCCTTGTCGGCGACAGCTATGACGAAGCCTGTGACGCCGCCATTGATTACTCCAAACAAAGCGGCGCGGTCTTTATACACCCCTTTGACGAAGTGGACGTCATTGCGGGGCAAGGCACGGTCGGCAAAGAAATATTAGAACAAATGCCGCGCAGCCCGGCCGCGATTTATGTCTGCACGGGCGGCGGCGGCCTTGTCTCTGGCATTGCCGCTTGGGTCAAAGCGCGTTCCCCCGAAACAAAGGTGTTTGCCGTGGAGGCCGAAGGGTCCGCCACTCTTAAAACTGCCATGCAGGCTGGAAAACCCGTTACGCTTGAGAAAGTCGATGGTTTTGCTGACGGGGTCGCCGTGCGCACCATTGGGACGAATACTTATGATATTGCCTCGCGCTTAGTCGATGGCTGTATCACGGTCACTAATGACGAAATCTGCGCCGCGGTAAAAGATATGTTTGAGGCCACACGCACGGTTGTCGAACCCGCCGGGGCTGTCGGTCTCGCCGGAGCCAGAAAACACATAGACGATGGCTTGGCTCCCGTAGGGGATTTGGTCGTCACAATATCAGGCGCGAATGTGAACTTTGACCGTATCGGCCACGTGGTGGAACGCGCCGAATTGGGCGCAGGCGAGGAAATGTTATTCTCCGCCGCTATCCCCGAAAAGCCGGGTGCGTTTTTAAATTTTTGCAAGGCGTTGGGCCCGCGCGCGGTCACCGAATTTAACTACCGCTTTTCACTCTCTGACACGGCCCATGTCTTGGTAGGGATTAAAACTCGAGATGTAGAGGAGCGCGCCAAAGTTATAGCTGACATGGCGCAACACGATATTGCCGTGACAGATTTATCCCAAGACCGCCTCGCCAAACGGCATTTACGTCATATGGTCGGCGGACGCACCAGCACGGATATTCCAGAAGTCGTCTACGCCTTCGAGTTCCCCGAACGCCCGGGCGCGTTGACCAATTTCTTGGTCGCTCTTGATGCTCGCTGGAATATCAGCCTGTTTCACTATCGCAATCACGGCGACTCCACGGGGCATGTTCTGTGTGGATTCCAAGTTCCCAAAGGCGATATTAAGGCCTTGGAAGAGAGCCTTGCCAAGACTGGCTACCCGATGAGTAATGAGACGGGCAGCGAGGCTTACGAATATTTCTTGCGGGCTTGATATTTGACGGGGTCACATTTTCCGCTATCGTGCGCGCAGGAAGGCGATGCATGACCAAGCTCTCAAAATGGCACTCTATAACGCTCTTCTGCGGAGCGCTTCTCGCTTTTCCTATCCTTGTCCAAGCGGCAGCGCCGCCGCTGAGACTGTGTGCAGGTGTAATTCTCATCGAAGAGGACGAAATGCCGGAAACACCTCCTGCGCCCGTAACCCCAATGAACGAGGAGCGTCAATTTTGATAAAAGCTTGGAAACGCTATTTGCCCTTATCACTGGGCTTATTGCTCTCGATTGGCGCGGTTATATTCATTATGGATGCCGTCCGAAGCATCGACTTTGACTACCTCGGCGACAATCTCTACTCGCTCTTAAACTTTATATGCGGCGCGGCTTTGGGACTTGTTGGCTTCCCGCTTGTTCTCTCGCAAATTGACAAACTCAGCGATAAGTAACGCGCCCTTGCAAGGACTAAGCCGTCAATGCCTCGCGTTTGGCCTTATAGGTAAATTGACCCGCATCATTCAGGCGGCGCGTAATGAGACCTCGGCCTTTGAGGCAATTTAAATGGGCAATACTTTCGCCCACCGCCATGATGCGGTTCCCATCCGTAATTTCGCGGCGGAATAGTACAGAATAAACTTCCGTCGCTAAACGCGGTGTTCGGCAATGATCAAGCAGACGCGCAAGCGCCTTTTCATGATGTTCGATTAACTTATCTAAACGCTTATGTGCGCCGCGAAACGGAATACCGTGAGCTGGCCCAATAAGGACATCCTCGGGCAGTTCCGCGCGAAGTTTATGACAAGAGGCAATCCAATCTTCTAATGGATTGCTTTCCGGCTCGGTTGGCCAAACACTGACGTTCGAGCTGATATTGGGCAAAAGCTGATCACCCGTTAGGCACAGGTTTAATTCGGGACAATAGAGACAGGCATGTTCAGGGGAATGACCGGAGCCAATAATGATCCGCCACTCACGGCCGCCTATTTTACCGAGCTCTCCATCGACCAAACGGTCATAGCTTTGTGGCAGAGAGGTAATTGCTTTTCCGAAACCGCCAAAGCGCTGTTTATAAAGTTCAATTTGACCCTGCGTAAATCCCGCCTTTTTATAAAATTTCAAACTTTCGGGCGGGGCAGCGCGGCCTGTATCTGCGGCCATCAAACGGCATAAAAAATACTCGCCGCGCGTCATTAATAAAGGCGCGCCGAAATGGCGGCAAATCCAGCCTGCCAATCCCGTATGGTCCGGATGAAGATGAGTACAAATCACGCGGTTGACAGGACGCCCGCCTAAGAGGTTTTTGAAATGCTTCTTCCAAATCTCCATACTGTCGGAATTCCCGATTCCCGTGTCGACAATGACCCAGCCATCCCCGTCTTTTAGGGCCCAGAGATTGATGTGATTAAGGCCTGACATTGGCAAGCTGAAGCGTAACCAAAAAACACCGTCTGCCACTTCTAGAACATCACCCGCTTGCGGGACATCCTCGGTAATAAAGTCTAGTTTCAGACCCGAACGCGACGTCGCAACCAAGGACTGATCGGCAGGTGTTTTTTTCGAATTGCGGCTCATAGTTTTACATAGGCGGTGAAAGTAAAGATTTCCACACTGCATTTTCAAAGTTGAACATGGGGCTACGAAAAAGAAAGCTCCCGGTTACACGGGGCGCAATGGTAACCGAGAGCAAGGTTGCGACCAAAGGCCTGCAACTAGAATTCTATGGCATATATTGACGACACTGTCATGACGGATTCGCAGTTTCTCACCGTGACATGACGTTTAATTAACATCATTTCCAGAATTCTATCTTTTCTTCTACCTTGGGTCGTGCGCGTTCGGTCGCGGGCAAGTCCGGCGTTCCAATATATATGTACCCTGCGACCTTTTCCGACTCACTTAAACCCAAAGCCGCATTGACTGCGCCGTTATATGCATACCACTCGGTTAGCCATTGCGCGCCGAAACCATGTGCCTGAGCCGCTAAACACAGGTTAAAACATACCGCGCCTGCTGAGAGCTCCTGTTCCCATTTCGGCGTTCCGCGCGGGCAGTCTACCGGAGAGGAAATCACGCCGACGACCAAAGGCGCCCGCAAAAGCCGCTGCCCTTCAAAAACAGAGCGGTCAAGCGGCGCTGTCGGATTATCTTTCATAAATTCGGCCGCGATATATTGTCCGAAATCCGCGCGGGCTTGACCTTTAAAAACAACAAAACGCCAA
Organism: uncultured Algimonas sp.; assembly: GCA_964565335.1. Lineage (GTDB taxonomy): Bacteria > Pseudomonadota > Alphaproteobacteria > Caulobacterales > Maricaulaceae > Litorimonas. The sequence goes on from CAZMEN010000014.1 coordinate 25,096, forward strand.
GGGGCTAATTTACGATGATCCGGGACACGCGCCGCGATTTCCAACAGCGTATTCAGTATGGCTTCAGACGGGCCGGGCTCGCTTATAACCTTAGCCAAATTTGAGCGTCTATGGCTCAAGAAATCAATGAGCGTTTCGTTTTTTTCAGGGAGGGGATAGCTTTGCATCTCTGGCATGAAAATCTCTTTCCTAGCGAACGAACCGTCTGTTGAATCTTATAAGAGAGATAGGGGATAAAACATATTTTTCTAGGCCTCTCTTTAGGAACCCCAAAAAGACAAAATCGAACTCTAAGATCATAAACGCCTTGAACCCGCGCCTTTGTGTCATAAAGATAAAGGCGAAATATCGGAGTGAACGATTGAGCAAGCCTAAAATTATTGGGGGAGACCCGTCTGTCAAAGACCATGGACAATGCGCCGAGTGTGACCTGACCTTTTCCTTTGACGACATGATAACATTTCTATTCATGACGGCGGGAAATACAATTCAATGTCAGGAATGCCAGACGAAACATTATATCATAAACAGGGGCGGCGTATTTTATGCCCTGCTGAAGCTCGGCGCTGTCATAACCACTCTGTTCTTTGGCTTACTTTTAGGTCTCGCCATCCCGCTTTCAACCTATAACGCGTCCCAAGGCTCTTTTACGGTTTCGCCGCTCATGTTTATTATGGGCCTTGGTCTTGGGATTATTGTTTCGCGCATGGCCCTCAAAGCCTATAACTGGTTTTATGGTCGGGCTTCGACTGACCCGCTAGATCAATCAATTTTGGATTTTGGAAAATGACATCAAACACTCTGACCGCTGAAGAGGCACTCCAATCAATGGGTCTTGAATTACCCGAAGCTGCGGCTCCTGTAGCCAATTATGTGCCCTATGTAAAAAGCGGCAATCTAGTTTTCATTTCCGGACAAATTTCCAAAATCGGCAACACGGCCATTGGCGGGCGGTTGGGCGAAGACCTCACCGTTGAGCAAGGCCAGAAGGCAGCACAGCTCTCAGCTCTCAACCTTATCGCGCAAATGAAAGCGGCATGCGGCGGTGACCTCTCCCGCGTGAAACGCATCGTAAAATTAGGCGGCTTTGTTCAAGCCACATTTGACGCGACTCACGCCGACATCCCAAAAGTTATCAATGGCTGTTCGGATTTGATGGTGGCGGTCTTTGGTGACGCCGGGCGTCACGCCCGCTTTGCGGTTAGCGCGCCAAGCTTGCCCCTTGATGTCGCCGTTGAAATCGACGCCATTGTTGAGATTGCTGATTAAGGCAGGCCTTAAATTTAAGGGGCAGATACTTTAGGCGGCGACGCCTTGTCGAGTTCAAACGCATTATGAAGCGCTCGCACAGCCAGTTCTGTATATTCCGCATCAATCAAAACCGAAATTTTAATCTCCGACGTCGCAATAACTTTGACATTAATATTGCGCTCAGCAAGCGCTTCGAACATCGTCTGGGCAACACCGGTATGAGACCGCATACCAATCCCGACCACAGACACTTTGGTCACGTCTGAGTCAGATTTCACCGCTTCGAAACCAATGGAGTCCTTGGCAGCTTCTAGCGCGGCCAAGGCTTTATCCAAATCCCGCTTACCCACGGTGAAGGTCAAGTTCGCGGCTTTGTCGCTTTTTGAAATACCTTGGACAATCATATCGACGATGACATTGGCATCGGCCATTGCCTTACACACTTTGGCGACCATGCCGGGTTTATCCGTCAGGCGCAGTAAAGTAATTTGAGATTCATCGCGTGAATAAGCAACACCGCTGACTACACGTTCTTCCATGGTTTCGTCCTCATGACACACTAGGGTTCCGGGATTGGAATCACCGACATTGGCCATGCTGGTCAAAACACGGATCGGCAGATTATAATTCATAGCCAGTTCAACAGAGCGGGTTTGTAAAACCTTTGCCCCCAATGAGGCCAATTCGAGCATTTCTTCAAAGGCGATACGGTTGAGCCGTCTGGCGTCTTTGGCAATTCGGGGGTCAGTCGTGTAGATACCGTCAACATCCGTATAGATATAGCAGCGATCTGCTTTCAACGCCACGGCGAGAGCAACTGCAGAGGTATCAGAGCCGCCGCGTCCTAATGTCGAAATGCGGCCATCATCGCTAATGCCCTGAAATCCGGCAACAACAGCGATATTTCCCGATTGCAAAGAGGGGCCGATGGCGGAGCTTTCAATCTCGGCGATACGCGCTTTGGAATGGGCCATATCGGTACGCAATGGGATTTGCCAGCCGAGCCAAGACCGCGCTTTTAAGCCGCGTCTGCGCAGAGCGATAGCAAGAAGCCCGGACGTGACCTGCTCGCCGCTGGCAACAATCGAGTCATATTCGTCTTCTATAGCCCCGCCGAGAGTTTGGCCCTGTTGGGGCATATCCGCATCAAGCGCATCAACAAGCGCAACAAGGCGATTAGTTTCGCCGCTCATGGCGGACACAACCACAGCCACTTCATTCCCGCCCTTGGCTTCTTCGGCCACCAAAGAGGCGACGTGGCGGATACGTTCCAGATTGGCGACGGAGGTGCCGCCGAATTTCATGACAATACGGGCCATTGTGATGAGTGTCTTCGTTTCAATTAAATCAGAGTGTCTCTTAGGCCGATAGCCGATTTTTTCAACTCTTAACTCACGCATTGAACGGCTAAAAAACTGAGTCTCGACGATGCGCGGCACATTTCTGCGCAAAGCGTTACCGGGCGGGCTTTCACCCGCATCAAAAGACCTCGCACTTCTGGCCTCTCTAAAACTCTCTACATTGCACGCAGCCCTGCCCTCTGCTAGGCGCGGCCCATGAATGACCGCCCACAAAATTCCCGCAAACCGAACACTCGCGGTAAAGGGAAGCCTCGCTCTAATAATGCGCCTCATAAATCTTCCGCCCCTTACAAGAGGCGGGACGACAATGAACGCCGACCGGCTTTTAAAGAACGCGCTCTTACCTCGGCCCAATTAACACGTATGTGCGCGGCCTCTGCCGTGCGCAATGTTCGCCAAGACGGGCTCCCTTTGGAAACGGTTTTATCTGACCTGCCCGATTATAATGGATTGGATCCGCGTGACCGCGCCTTTGCACGCTTGATTGCCGCGACTGTGTTTCGCCGCAGCGGCCAGATTAAAGCTGCGCTGAAACCCTTTATCCGAAAGGCACCGCCCGCTTTTGTTCAGGCCGTTCTGGAAACGGCGGCGGCGCAAATCTTATTTCTCGGCACACCGGCTCATGCAGCAGTCGGCGAAACCGTGGCCTTGCTGAAAGCTAAAAAGGCGACAGCAGGTTTTGCCAATATGGCCAATGCCGTTTTGCGTAAGGTCGCCACGGACGGCCCAAGACTGGCCGGGGCTGAGGCCCCGCGCAGTAATATCCCAGGATGGATCAGAGGGGCATGGGAACGTGCCTATGGCCGCGCCGTTGTCAGGCAATCCTCTGTTCAGCTAATCAAGACGCCGCCTTTGGATATTTCTTTGAAAAATATATCAGAGGAAAACACAAAGGTTTGGGCTAAGCGGCTTGAAGGAGAGATGCTGTTGCCCGGCACGATACGCCTCCCCGAGATCGGAGATGTAACGGCTTTGCCCGGATATGAAGACGGAGACTGGTGGGCACAGGATATAGCCGCCAGCCTGCCCGTGCGTTTCGTTTTAGATTATTTTCAAACGCAGCACGGTAAAACGGATTTAAGGGGGCTCACAGTTTTAGACCTTTGCGCGGCCCCCGGCGGTAAAACGCTGCAACTCGCGGCGGCGGGCGCGCAGGTCACAGCCCTCGATAAATCCGACACGCGCCTTGAGCGTCTCCATCAGAATTTGGAACGCACCCGTTTGAAAGCCGACATTATATGCGCCGATGCCGTGACATGGGGACAAGGGGGTAAGAGCGACGCCCAGAAAGGCACCAACAAGAAGGGCAGCAACGAGAGAGACAACAATCAGGCATTCGATGTTGTATTATTGGACGCGCCCTGTACCGCAACGGGAACATTTCGGCGTCACCCTGATGTTTTGCATAATCGCACGCCCAAAACACTGTCCCAATTAGTCAGATTACAAGACAAACTATTACCCGCCGCCGCCGCGCAGCTAAAGCCTGGCGGATTGCTGGTTTATGCGACCTGCTCCTTGCAGCCCGAAGAAGGCGAGCCGCGCATTACTCGCTTTTTAGGAGAATTGCCTGATTTTAGCCTCATTTCCACGCTATTCCCTCAAGCTCTGATAGGGGATGATGCCTTATCAGGGCAGAGGGGCGTGCGAACTTTTCCGCATTTCTGTAGTGAAAAAGGCGGAATGGACGGTTTCTATATCGCCCTTATGCAAGCCCCGACGTAGAATTCGGCAAAGGAAAATGTCGGGAAAAATTGATAAATTCACATTTTTCGTATAAAATGGGGTTTGTTAACCAAAAATTGGTCTAAACTTTGCAAAGAGACACTTGTGATGTTTCAAAACGGGAGGCTCAAGATGAGCACGCAATTTTATTTACGCGCTACTGCGGTTACCGCAATTGGTGCTTTGGCTTTCGCCGCAACAGTATCTAACGCTCAGGCACAGTCCAGCCGATATGGCAGCAGTGTCTATAAATATGAAAGCGGTCAGAACTGCGGCAATAAATGTGGACATATGTCTCACAAAGCTTCGCGCTACGGCAATTTGCCTGCGGCTCCAGTAATTCAGCCCGGCTCTCTATATGTTACGCCGAACGCAGGCTATGTTGACTGTTCTCAGTTAAATTCATGCGCCGCCCCTGTGCCAACAACTGTCTACACAGCTCCGGTCACAACAACTTATCCGACGACATCCTATGTCGAACCATATGTTGAGCCCTATGTTGAGCCTGTGACAACATACTCCAACTACACTGTTGACTCCTCTATCGAATGTCCGGCTGGAACGACGCTTCAAGCTGACAATACATGCATGCAAACAGGCTCTTCGTCTTACAGCAGCACAACAACGACAAGTTCTTATGTCGCCCCTGCGACGACTTATTCCGAAACAACAGAGTGTCCATCTGGAACCTCTATGCAGTCTGATGGAACGTGTATGCAGTTCGAGTCCTCGAGCTATAGCTCAGGCACAACAAGCTACTCGTCCGGTTCGAGCTATTCTACAGGTTCAACATATTCAGGCAGCACGGGTTACACAACATCTAGCGAAGCTGTAAGCTGTCCATCAGGCACGAGCCTGCAATCAGACGGTACGTGTATGCAGTCTAGCGGCGTATCCAGCTATACAGGCAGTTCTGTACAGATTTATTCCGGTGACGCGACAACGTCGACTTATGGCGGCTATCAGTCCTCAACATATAGTTCTTCTGATTATCGTCCAATCCGTAAATAGATTGGTCTTTCAGAGACAATGAATTTAGGCCCGCCTTGTGCGGGCCTTTTTTATAGAGTTTTATTAAAGCCTGGCGGCGCTGCCAAACGGGACACACGTCTTGCGCCTCTTTCGCCTGACTGATAGACAGCGTTAAAGTCCGACACAAAGATAGTTTCATGGCAAAAACACACCTCCCTCTGATTTCTCCGTCTATTTTATCAGCTGACTTCGCGGCCCTCGGCGCGGAAGTGAAAGCCATTGATAAAGCGGGGGCAGATATGATCCATATTGATGTCATGGACGGACATTATGTGCCAAATCTCACCATTGGCCCCATGGTCGTCAAAGCGCTGCGGCCCCACACGGATAAACCCTTTGATGTGCACTTGATGATCTCGCCTGCTGATCCGCTCATCCCCGCTTTTATCGAGGCCGGCGCGGATATTATTTCTATTCACCCTGATGCAGGGCCGCATCTTCACCGCAGCCTGCAAACTATCAAAGCCGCCGGTAAAAAAGCCGGTATTGTTCTCAACCCCGGCACGCCAGTGGAGTGCGTTGACCCTGTCATTGACCGACTGGATTTGATTTTGGTGATGAGCGTCAATCCGGGGTTTGGCGGGCAGAGCTTTATCGACTCGCAACTCGATAAAATCCGTCTATTGCGAGAGAAGATTGACGCCACTGGCCGCGACATCATTCTAGAAGTGGATGGCGGCGTGAACCCCGAAACGGCCAAAGCCTGCCTAAATGCGGGCGCTAACGCTCTGGTCGCAGGCAGCGCTGTGTTTAAAGGCGCGGGCAGTTATGCTGAAAACATTGCCGCTTTACGCGGTTATGATTTGCCCGCCAAAGACGTGGCCTAGTCCGGCTCATCCCGCCCGATGTCATCCCCCCGCATATCCAAACCCACGCTTTTTCTGGGTGCCCTCGGCGGAAAATTAGCGGGTCTGGGCGCAGGTCTGGGCGAGCCATTTCGGACGGCCCGCCTTAGAGCCGGGCGGCCGGGCCCGTTCCATGTGATGACGCCCGGCTATCAGGTCGGCGACAAGGTCAAAGGCGCAGAAATTTTATCCGGTACATTTGAACAGGCCGGGCAATCTCTGGATGTCGGCGCGCAAGGTGACCCTTGGACGGTGAATATGCCGTCTATTGCCTATGCGGAGTGGCTGCACAGTTTTGACTGGATGAATGACCTCTTATCCGCAGGGGCCAAAACGCGCGGCAAGGTCAAAGAAAAAACTGCCGCCCTGCGCGCCCGCGATTTGGTCGATAATTGGATTACGCATTATGGACAGTGGAACAGTTTCAACTGGAATGTTGAAATTCTGTCGCCCCGTATCTGGTCATGGCTTGTCCATTGGTCGCCTGTTTTATCCGGCGATAGTGCAGGGGCCAAAGCCCAAAGCCGCCGCGCCTGCGTTATGCGGCAAGCAAAATATCTACGAAGCCGCTTCAAGAAAATGCCGTCTTCGGTCAATAAAATCAGAGCCGCCGCCGCGTTAACTCTCTTTGGCGCAAGGCTGACAGAAAAATCTGATAGTTATTTTGCGCGGGGTCTGGATTGGCTCGACGATGAAATTGAAAGGCAACTCCTCCCTGATGGCGGCCATATTTCCCGCAGCCCGCAAGCGACATTTGAATGTCTGGATATTCTTTTAACGTTGGATTTACTCTTAGCGGATCGCGGTGTCGAAGGGTCAAAAACTTTGAGCCGGACAATTGACCGCCTCGTTCCCATGGTGGCTTTTTTCCTTCACGGCGATGGACGATTGGCCAGTTTTCACGGCGGCAATCCGGGTAGAGCCAATCATATTGCCTCGGTTTTGGCCGCCGCCCCCGGTGAAGCCAAGCCCTTTTCCTATGGCCCGCACACAAAATATCAACGTTTGGCGGCGGGAAACACCATTCTCATACTCGATGGAGGCACAACGCCGCCTCTCGGATTTGACTCCGAATCGCATTTGGCCCCGCTCGCAATGGAAATTTCGACAGATTTAGGACGGCTTGTTGTGAATTGCGGGTGGAACGCCGCGCAGTCGCCCTCATGGCGGCGGCCCGTTCGCTCCTCTGCGGCGCATTCCACATTGACTCTAGAAGAGAGGTCACCCGGTCAGCTCTTACCCAAAAGCTGGATGAGCGAGCATTGGGGTGAAGCCGTCTTAGAAGAAGCCGGACCGACAAAAGCCAAAAGAAAAGAACAAGAAGCCGGCGTTTGGGTCGAAAGCTCCCATACTGGATATTTCGAACGTTCAGGCCTCGCTCACAGACGACGCCTCTTCATGGCGGCGGATGGTGCGGATATCCGCGGAGAAGACAGCCTCTATGTGCCGCTTGGTCACTCTCCTCTGTCGCGCGAAGAACGGGCCTTTGACATCCGGTTTCATTTTCACCCCGATGTACGGGTCAGCCTTAGCCAAGATCAATCCAGCGCGCTTCTGGTACATAAAGGCCAGGCGGGGTGGCGCTTCCGCACAGACGGGGGGCCTCTCAAGTTAGAAGACTCGGTTTACTTAGCCGAAGGACACAAAGCTGTCCGCTGTCAGCAAATCGTCGTATCAGGCCGAGCCTTATCCGATAATGACGGCGAAGGCCGGACCAACCGCATACGCTGGTCGCTTCGAAAATTGGAAAGCCGCCGCTAATTATCCTTGAATAAGACTTCATTTCTTCCACAGCGATAAAGACACTAACCAACACTTTTACTTCCGTGTTCCCCATGTTAGGGCGCGTCACGATAATTGCTGATTTGACCCGCTAAAAGGTTTCACCATGCCAAGCCCAAACCCCGACCTCCCTGATTTTGACCCTGCCCGTTTGGCCCCTGTTAAGAGGGCGCTGATTTCGGTTTCTGACAAATCGCGGCTGCTCGACCAAGCCAAAGCTTTACATGAGCGCGGCGTCAAACTTGTCTCAACGGGCGGGACGCATCGCGCCATCCAAGCCGCAGGTATTCCTGTCAAGGACGTTGCAGAGCTAACCAAATTTCCCGAAATGATGGATGGGCGAGTGAAAACTTTGCACCCGATGGTTCACGGCGGCTTGCTCGGCGACCGCGATCTTGCGTCCCACAAAGACGCAATGCATGAGCATGGCATTCTGTCTATCGACCTTCTGATTGTGAATCTTTACCCGTTTGAAAATGCTGTTGCTGCGGGCGGCTCTTACGAAATGTGCGTTGAAAATATTGATATTGGCGGCCCCGCCATGGTGCGGGCAGCCGCCAAAAACCACGCCCATGTCGCCGTCTGTGTAGACGCGGATGATGTCGATGCTGTGCTGGCCGATATGGACGCCAATGACGGACAGACTTCGGGAACGCTACGCCAGAAACTCGCGGCAAAATGTTATGCTCGCTCCGCCGCTTATGATGCAGCCATTGCAAATTGGTTTGCAGGCCAAGTGAACGGCACGCCCTCTTTCAGCGCGCAAGGCGGGACATTGAAACAAGAGCTTCGCTATGGCGAGAACCCGCATCAGACGGCGGCATTCTATACCGATGGATCGCACCGCCCCGGCGTCGCCACAGCACAGCAAATCCAAGGCAAGGCCCTCTCTTATAACAATATCAATGACACGGACGCCGCCTATGAGCTCGTTGCGGAATTTGGCCGCAATTGCGAGGGGGCTGACCCGGCCGTTGCGATTATTAAACATGCCAATCCTTGCGGCGTCGCTGTGGGTAAGAGTTTTATTGAGGCCTATAAAAACGCCCTCGCCTGCGACCCTGTCTCGGCCTTTGGCGGCATTGTCGCGCTGAACGGACGGTTGGACAAAGAAACCGCCACTGAAATTCTGAAAGTTTTTACCGAAGTCGTTATTGCGCCAAGCGCCGATGAGGATGCCATCGCTCTGTTCGCAAAGAAGAAAAACCTGCGTCTCTTAATTGTGGGTGACCTGCCCGACCCAAAGGCACCGAGCATGACGCAACGCAATGTTGGCGGCGGCATTTTGGTGCAAGACCGCGATAATGGATATGTGGCTGACGCGGATTTAAAAGTCGTGACCAAACGCGCCCCGACAGACGCCGAAATGGCTGACCTGCGTATGGCGTGGAAAGTCGCTAAGCATGTGAAGTCCAATGCGATTATTTATGTTAAAGACGGCTCCACCGCAGGCATTGGCGCGGGCCAAATGAGCCGTATCGACTCCGCGCGTATCGCGGCGCGCAAGGCGGAAGACGCACAGAAGTCTGCCGGATGGGACGCGCCGCGCACGCAAGGCTGCGCTTGTGCATCGGACGCTTTCTTCCCCTTCGCCGACGGCATGCTCGCCGCCGCCGCCGCAGGCGCAACCGCCATCATTCAACCGGGCGGCTCAATCCGCGACGATGAAGTGATTAAGGCGGCAGATGAAAATGATATCGCCATGGTGTTTACGGGGATGCGGCATTTCCGTCATTAGTCAGGCTTGTTTTTTTAGCCTTTATGATTAGACTTTCATAATGAAGTTTGGCCAAATTTGAATATTTTATGAAGCGTATCATCCTCATAATAGCGGCTAGTCTGGTATTTGTGGCAACTATTACTATTCAGAAAGACCCAAACAACCAACAGTTTGAATGTATCAATCAAGAGCACCAGCTAGTTATCAACAGTTACTCAGGTGAAACGTTAAAATTCAGCCAGAGTTTTCAAGATGATCGAATTTTGAGGTGGCGACAGGGGTTTAAGTCTCCTTATGCTGAAAAAGTTACTCATGTTGCTTTTGACATAACCCCACTCTCACCTGAAGATGAGAGTCTATTGCGTGTCTACACTAGCAAGGCGGATGGTAAGAGGCATATTGCATTTTGGGACATCATCTCCAAAGACTGTTATGATGTCATCTATGCGACGCGCTCTAAAAGAGCTGTGGTTTCATAATGACTGTTGAAAATAAATTATTTTTCTAAATTTTCTTAAGTGGATTCCCCCAAACCCCATCCGCCCTTCTTCGTTGCGGCACGCAGAACCAAATACAGCACTAAGCCCACAGGTCCGGCCATAAAGGTAAAGAACAGGCAGGGGATTAAGAGCCAATGGCTGAACCCGCGACGTTTCGCGTCCCGCGCTTCCCAAGCCCCGACAAAGAGGTCAAATAGGAGGAAGTGCGCCCAACCAATGACGATGCCTGCATCTGATGAGAAGAGTGCGCGAATGCCTTCGATAGACGTGAAATTCCCGCCATCTGCGCCGTGGCCTGCAAAAATCACAAACCCAAAACAGGTGATGTAAAGCCCGCCCAAAATTAGCGGATAAAGCATAGAGTGCACAAAGGCTTGTGTACCCTTCCAATTCGGCAAGATAATAAGACAGAGCCACGCTGGAAGAACACTGAAATTGACGAATTTCAACACAAGTTCATAAGTCATCGATAAATCCTAGTCTCATATGGGCGAAAGATTACATGATGAATGTAGCCCATTTTCGCCCCGCGCGTGAGTCAAATTATTGCATGACGGTCGGTTACTCTCATCGTCCAAAGGCGCACGCCCAGTGACGCCGTTTTCAACCCGCCTCTTCCATATTCAAACGGCTATGCTTATATCGAGAGTATGAGTAATTATCCTTTTGAGCGAACAGCGACGGTCTATCCTGCAGGAACTTTACTGCGCGTCAAAGCCTATCGCGTGATTCGGCATTACGGTATTGCGACAGGATATGGCACAGTCATCCATACTTCTGCGCGTTTTGGACGTGTCGAAGAAACAGATATGGCGGCTTTTTCCAACGGGAACCGCGTCTATGCCGTTCACGTCGAGACAGGCGTTAGTGGTTCGGAATTGGTCACCCGCGCGCGTATGCGAAAAGGTGAGCGCTATAATCCGCTATTGAATAACTGCCAGCACTTCGTGACTTGGGTGCTTGAAGGCAAAGGCCGGAGCGAACAGCTCGGCCCATTAGACGCTCGGCGTCTGTCCCGCGAATAAGCGCTTAATACCCCCTCAAAACAAAATAAAAAAAACGCACTGTGTGTGGGCACAGTGCGCAAGTTCACGGGATATGAGAAAAAGCTTGGAGGCTATTTCTTCTCATTCAGATTTATTTCTTCTCGTTTTTGGCAAAACGCTTCACCTTGCCTTCGCCGGAATTCAGGGCGAGCACTTTTGTACGGCGTAATGTACAGCTTACTTCAAGGCTCTCTCCACCCTCATGCGGAATGGCTGTGAAGTGAATAACTTTTGTCCGTTGACCGTCTTGGCGCTCATAACGAAGACGATAATCATTCATGTTAATTTCGCCTTTTTCAGCGAAAGCCGTGCGGCATGTTTGAACGTCTTTATTAGAGGCGGCCATAGCAGGCGTCGCGATGAAGGCGGCAGACGCCATAGCGGAGAGAAGAACAGTTTTAGCGAAAATAGATGTACGGGTCATGAGACACTCCTTTAATTAAGCCGCTGAATATAAGCTGCGGCAATGTGAGGAGAGATATGGGCAAACCGCCGAAATTAATCTCGTCGATAGTAAAAAATATCGGTCGATTTCAAAATCAATCAGACCTTTTCACTTCTGATTAGAAACCTTAATTTATGTAGAGCGGGGTTCTTCCTGCAAAAGTTTCTGGCGATAGGCGGTGGGCGTCATGCCTTCAATCGCGCGAAAGGCGCGGTTAAACGGGGCCAAAGAATTATACCCTGCATCCATCGCCAAAGTCAGAACCGGAATACGCAGCTTCTCAGGATCGCTGAATTCTTCCTTCACCGCGTCAATACGGTAGCTGTTTAAAAAGGCGGAGAAATTGCGATGGCCTAGCCCCTGATTAATCAAACTCCGCAGGCGATGTTCTGGCGTATCCAAATGCTCTGCCAAATCGCGAATTGTCAAACCAGGCTCGCGGTAGATTTTTTCCACCTCCATCGACGCAATTAATTGCGCCAAAAGATCTTTGTCCCGTGGGTCGATTAAATCAACTGAAGGGGCTGGCTCGGTCTCGGCTTCAAAACTAAGGCTCTCCAAATCAAGGCGGCTAAGCCACAGGGTGAACCATAATGCCAATGGGAAAACAGCAGCAGATTTCATTATATATGTATAGGCCTCCGGTAGAGGCAGCCAGCCTTGCGAGGCAAAGGTTGTGAATAGGACCGAGATAATCAAAGCGACAATAAAATAAGACCGCGTAACCCGCCGTGTTGCGACCAAATCGTCGCCGCCCTCGCGCAGCACGGTATAAGTCAAATGCACCATCATACCTATAACCACGCCTTCGCATATGAGGTTTAGTATTGGAGGATAGACATAAGCGCCCGTTAAATCGGCAATATTATGAGGCAGCCTGAGAGAGAATGAAATCAGCGCAACGACCCAATGCGGCCATTTTAATTCGAAATCATCCCGGAATAAAGCCAGCCCAAACCACCAGACGAAACCAATGCAAAGGGCCTCTAGAACATAGGCCGGCCATAAAATTGCCAAAGGCGGACGCGAAATATCGGGAGCATAGGCCACCAAGCTGGCCGCGACACCGATAGCCGCTAACAGAATAAAAATGGTCGGACGCCAACATAGGCGGTCCCGAATGGCGAGGATAGACCCCAGCAATAAAAGCGTAATCGAGCCAATCCGGAAAAATGCATCAAGCCATAACATAGACTTAAAAGAGCGCCTTTCGCCTCATTTCGTCAAGTGAAAACGACACATTGCGGCGCAGGGCCGCTATGCAAACGCGCTTAGGGATAAGGATCTACTCTCCCAATGCCTCATAAGTAACCAAGCGGAAGCGGGTGTTTTCTGCCTGTTTCATCGCTGTGCCTATCACGCCGTGAAGGTCCTCATCCCACGCCGTCCACTCATCAACAAAGGCAGTAGTCGCGCCGCGGTCGCCTTGATATTGCAGGTCGAGCACGTCTTCGAGAAGGCTTTCCACGGCCTGCGGATATGTATCATAGTCAATCTTCAGACGCCCGTCTTCAAACTGCAACACGCCCTTATCCAAAAACCAATTCCACTGGATAAGCTGCATTGTGCCATAAGCTTGCTCACGGCGCGGACGGTTCTTTTTCAGCACGCGCAAAATACCGCCAGCATAGATAGACCGTAATTGCTTATCCGTAAATTGGCCGCGCGCATGGAGCTTTTGCGCTGAAAATAAGGATACCAAATCAGCCTTCATTTCTTCGACCAAATCGGCGCTGTCCTGCAAAGCCGTATCAATATCTTCGCCGCTGCGGGTTTGGTCGGGGCCCATATAGTGCCCGATTTCGTGCCAAAGCGTGCGGTAAAAATTCCCGTTCAAACCTAAATCATCATGATGGGACGGATCAGTCGCCGCGCGAAAAGACAGCAGCACTTCTTCAAAGATTTGTTCATTTCGCAAAACTGTTGAGCGGATTAAAATAGTGCGCCCAAATTGACGGGATAAATGTCCCTCATTGGGCAGAATTGTCGCTGTATTCGTCCCGCGTGCCTGTCCGAAATCGGCGATGATATTATAGACGCTGACAGGGATGTCGCTGCGGACAGTTTTTTGCGCGCCGTAAGGCAGGCTGTTTTCGATGGATTGAATATCGCCGATACTTGCGGCCAGCTCTTCGCTCTTCTCTTTATCGCGCTGCAACAGGGACAGGCTGAAGAAACTTTTCACCCCGTAAAGCGCGTCGTCATAGGTCTCGTAACTCCCGATTTGGGCATTCAGATTCCCGGTGAATTTTCCCGTCACCCATGTCGCATCCCCGCCGTCATAATCATCGGCCAAAATATCTCGGGCCCGCAGCCGCAAGAACCGCGCAAAGGCTATATCGTCCTCTTCCACATGACCCGCCGCGGCAATCAAGCGGTCATAAACGAACATGATATCCTCTACATAGGCGACTGAGTAAGGCAGGCCAAAATAGCCCTCCGCCGTTTCTATGCGTTCCCTTAGACCGGGGTGCAAAACGTCCAAAGTCGGATGAGCGTCCAATGTTTCCAAGGCGGCTTGTTTCTCTTGGGGCGTCGCGGCACGGACAACAGCGCGTAAATCCAAAATCTCTGCCCGCTTTTCAGGATTGGCAACCATAAAGGCCTCCAGAGCATCGCGGTCGCTATTCAGCGGATAAACATTGCGCGGCGGCGTTGATGGATTTGCATTGAGGAAAGCTTGGCGGTCATTATCTAATGTCGTCGTGATCGGGCCCTTCATCATACGAAAGAGCGCTTTTAAATCTTCGCGATCTGAGCGTGCCATAGCGGTCTCAATCGCCCTTGCTTGGGGGTGGACTTGATCCAGATAAAGGGAATGCAGTCTTTCTCCTGCGGCGAGAAGTTCCGTAACCGCGGCTTGTTCGCCTGCACTCAGATTGGAGGGATTATAAGGAAAACGCAGCCGCATGGTTTTGTCGAGGATGGGCTGGGTTTGCGCCTCGCTCCAAGCCCCATCGAAATAATTGACCGTGTCCAATGCAACGCTCTGCGCCGCAATCTTTTCAGGCACGCTCTCTTTGGGTACGCTGTTCGCCGAAGGCTGGCACGCCAATAAGAACGCCGCCGTTCCCAATAAAAACAAACGCATCACAGTCTCCGAAATCCTAAAATTAAACCCTGCTAAGCCGAGGGAGCGCATGTGTCCAGCGAGACGCGTTCTTGTTCAAGACTTAGAAGAGCAGGTTAAAGATAAGGAGCCTTTGGGATAGAAGGATGCGATTTGTAAAAACCGTTATTTATCAACCCGCTCTTCTCTGCCCTGTCCTTTAGTATACGCATGGCGCTGCGGAGATGAACGAAATAGAGAGCCCCATAAAAAAACGGCCCTTCAAGGGCCGTTTTCTAACTCTATATCTACGAAGGATTAATCCTTAAGCTCAGGTTCCATTTCCTGACAATCAGCAATGATTTTCTCGACGGCGGCAACTGACTTCATAAACATATCTCGCTCATTTGCTTTGAGGCGAATATTCATGACTTTTTCAACACCGCGCGAGCCGATCATGGCAGGCGCGCCGACATAAAGCCCGCGAACCCCTGCAATTTGGCCTGAGAGACGGACTGCACATGGCAAGATACGTTTCTTATCGCGCAAATAGGATGTCGCCATTTCAATAGCAGATTCCGCTGGCGCGTAAAAGGCTGACCCATTGCCGAGTAAGCCAACAATTTCTCCGCCGCCTTTACGGGTGCGCTCAACAATCGCGTCAACGCGCTCTTGCGTGGTCCATTTCATTTTAATCAAATCCGGTAGAGGCACGCCGTTCACTGTGGAGTAACGCACAAGCGGAACCATTGTATCGCCGTGACCGCCCAATACAGAGGCGTGAACATCTTCTACGGAGCATTTAAATTCGTCTGCGAGGAAATAACGGAAACGGGCGCTATCCAAAACACCGGCCATGCCGACGACTTTGCGCGGCTGAAGGCCTGAGAATTTTTGCAGAGCCCAGACCATCGCGTCAAGCGGGTTGGTAATACAAATCACGAACGCTTTCGGCGCATGTTGTTTAATGCCTTCGGCCACTTGCTTGATGACGCCGAGGTTTTTGCCGATAAGCTCAGAGCGATCCATGCCGGGCTTGCGCGGGAAACCCGCCGTGATAATACAGACATCAGCACCCGCAATATCAGCATAATCATTCGTGCCTTTGAGGTTTGAATCCTTGCCGAAAACAGGAGACGCTTCGGAGAGATCAAGCGCCTTACCTTTGGCGGTGCCTTCGAATATATCGAACAAAACAACATCGCCCAATTCTTCGCGAGCCGCGATATGAGCCAAAGTTCCGCCGATCATGCCGGCGCCGATAAGGGCAATTTTTGCACGTGCCATTGAATTCTCCATAAAGGCAGTTTCGTTTCATGTGCCTTAGCGGAGCAGCCATAGGGATGCAATGCCAAGGCAAGAGCTAAACCCTCTTTATCAGGTGCTTCAGGCTTTCAGTGTGGGTTGGAATTATTAGCGCGGCAAGCGGCGCTCTGGCAGGTTTTGTCCGAAATTCATAATCATCACCGGGCCAACGCGCAGGGTTTGAGACGCGCCTGCGACTTGCATAGTATAGCCAAGTTCTTCGGCTCTATAATTACGGTCGGCTTTGACGGAGATATAATATTGTTTCCAGTCACGGGTCAGGCTTACAGGGCTTGTCTTAAGAGCCGAATAAGGTTCAGTTGCCAGCTGTAAACCGACAGAGGCAATCTCGCCCGGCCCCTTAACGGCCTTGGCCCAATAGGACATCAAAATCGTATCGCCTTTTTTGATGGGAGCAATCAGCGCGCCGGATAATGCGCTCTCCCAAGGATTGGCGCCTTTGCCAGTACGTATCTCCAGCGCTTTGCCGTCAGGCATGGCGCGGTCATTCACCGTTTTAAAGGAGGCCGGACCATAGTGACCCAGCTCCTCTACAAACGGCGGCAGCATCAAAATGGATTTGCGGCCCATGGCTTGCTGCATACCGATGAAAACTTCATCCAGAGATCGCCCTTCATAATCCGGCGCGATATAGGAGGTGTAAGGCCGCGAGGTGCGCGGCGTTTTCATAGGTTTATTGAATTTAGCGGCTCTGGCGCCCAAACCGAGCGCGCCTAATTTTTCTTCATCCCAGCGTTTTGTGTTCGAATCGTAAAATGGGAAGGTGGCCGTAAAGCTCCATGCGCACCAGCTTATACCCACGCCTTCAAAGGCTTTACGAGTTTCCGCCGTGTAATTTACAACATCCGCATAAGGCGCTTTTTCATAAGCGCCGATTTCCCCGAGAAAGATCGGAATACGCCGCTCGTCCTGAACTTTTTTCACATATTCAGCGGCCTGTTTTAATTGCCGATAATCCTCAGGACTGCCCCAATTCACTGTCCCGCTATTTTCCAAATTCGTCCAAGAAGCTTTTTGATGGGTGAACTCAAATGGGTCATAATAATGAAAAGTGTGAACCTGATTGGGGTCATTAATCTTAGGCAGGCTCGGAAGGCTTTTAATACCCGACCAATCTTCGCCCCCTAAAATGAGGATACGCGTCGGATTACTTTCTCGAATTTTTGCAAAGCCTGCCGTTAGAACCTGGCGCATGATATCGCCGGACAGCTTTCCATTTGGCTCGTTTAAAACTTCGAAATATACGCTTTCAGGCAGAGCAGCATAATGCGGCGCAATTTGTGCCCAAAGCGCGATAAACTTATTAAAATTGGCCTCTGGGGCTTCGTTTAATTCCTCGAAATGATGGACATTTATAATGACCTGTAAGTTCTGAGCCAAAGCTTGGCTGATGACTGCGTCCACACGTTTGAAAAATCTGGGATCAATTCTGTAATCCGGCCCGCTGCCTGTATGGGCGCTCCACCGAATAGGAATACGTACCGTATCAAACCCCGCTGCCTTTATGGCGCGGAAGGAATCGGCCTGAATCACATGGCCCCAATCGCCCTCATTCGGCGCATCTAAAGCATTGCCCATATTGATGCACTTTTGCGTACGGAACGTATCGGCTTCCACCGAGAGGCTCGCGCCCAAAAGTGTGGCGGTGAGACAAGCACTTAGAAAAAGACGCTTCATTCATATCCCCTGAGGCTATTTCGAATTACATCGACCTGAATAATTTAGGTAGAGTGGCAAAATATGACAACGCTGTCAAAACCCGCGCTGCAATAAAGTTAAGCCTGATTTAAGGCTCGCCCTGCGAGGCCGAAGACAGGCTCCGCCGCTCGGCCAGATAATCATGGCTTCGCATTTCCATTAACCGGCTCACTGTGCGTTCAAACTCGAAACTGCCATCCCCGCTTGGATAGAGGTCTGCGGGCTCAACCGCTGCGCTCATGATAAGCTTGGTCCGGGTCTCGTAAAGCGCGTCAATCAGCGTTACAAATCGTTTGGCTTGGTTCCGGCTTTCTTCTCCCATTTGCGGGACGTTTTCCAAAATCAATGTTTGGAAAGCTTGAGCCAGACGCAGGTAATCCGCTGCGCCGAGATTATTGTCGCAGAGCCTCGCAAAGCCGGCCCGCGCCGTACCTGCCGCCGTTCGGCGCAAAATCAGCTCGCGGCCCTGCACGCTCAGCACAGTTTCGCGCGATGTCGCGCCGCCAATTAAACGTTGCCACGCCGCCTCTACCCCTGCCTCGGCGGATGCATCCAAAGGCGTGTAATAAACCGGGGCCGCAGCGAGTTGGCGCAAACGATGATCCGTTGCCCCTGCGAATTCATGGATATGCAAACATTGCGGCATGCGCGCGATGAAGGGTTCAAAGAGTGGTCGGTTTAATCCGTTCTTATAAAGCCCATCAGGGGCGCGGTTCGAGGTCGCCACAACTATAACGCCTTCGGCCCAAAGTGCATCGAACAAGCGCGAGAGAATCATGGCGTCGGTAATATCCGTCACGTGAAATTCGTCAAAACAAAGCAATCCGGCTGTCTTGGCAATGTCTTTGGCCACGGGCGCGATTGGGTCACCGTCATTATCTCTGGATTGTCGGCGCGCATTAATCCGCGCGTGAACATCGAGCATGAAAGCATGAAAATGCACGCGCTGTTTGGCGTCAATCGGCGCCACATCAAAAAACCAATCCATCAACATGGATTTCCCGCGCCCGACCCCGCCCCAAAGGTAAAGCCCTTTTGGGGACGCTGTGCGTTTGCCAATAATACGGCCCAGAAAACCAGGCTTAGAACGCGCCGATAATCGCCTTAATAAATCATCCAGAGCATCCGCGGCGCCAAGCTGCGCCTCGTCCTTTTGCAGGCGGCCTGACGCGATTGCGCTATCGAGCTTGGCACGGACTCCCATCATATCGATTGACGCTCCATGGGCTAAAACCGTCCACTCATACGCAGGGTAATCAGAATAATGGCCAGCGCCAAAAGCCCAAAAGATAGACCGCAGAGGCTATAAAAAAGGGGTTTATTCTTAATCGGCGACATAGGGCGTCTTTGCGTAAGGAAGGCCAGAGGGTCAAGAGGGGAACACGTATGATCTATACAAGGCCTTGATGGCATCCTTTATGTAAGGACATGAAATCAAAGGATGCTTTATCCTTAAATTTTCGTTAAGGTTACGTTCAGGAACGAAGCGGGAAAAGCTCGTTGTGGAATTACGCCCTGATTTTGGGGTGAGACTATACATATACTTTTGGAGGGACACTCATAATGGATCAACTATCTCAACACCTTGGCTTTTTGCCAAGCTGGGCCATCGGGCCCGTCATCGCCGCGATCATCATAGTCGCCGGTTATTTTATTTCAAAAATTGCCGCCGCTTTGGTTTCCGGCGCAATCAACCGCACAGGTTTAGGCAAGCAAGCCAAAACCACAGGCGGTAATATCGGTAAATCATTATCAAAAGCCGTCTTCTGGGTGATTTGGCTTATCTTCATCCTTATGGGTCTCGGCCAGTTCCCAATGGTTTCAGAACAGCTCGGCTTCTTGAACGGCATGATGGACAGTATCTTTGCTTATCTGCCGCAATTAATCGTCGGTATTGTTGTCTTCGCGATCGGTGTAATGCTCGCTAATGTCGTTAAGAATGCTGTCACTAGTATTTTAGAAGTCGCACAGGTTGATAGATTAGCCAGTCGTTTCGGTGTCGTAGAGAGCGACGGAACAACAGCTAAATCTTCTGTTGCGGGTAGCCTTGGCGGATTAGCCAAAGCGATTGTTATCCTAACATTTGCGATTGCTGCAATCGGTATCTGGGACATCCCCGGCTTCTCTGAAGAAGTGACAGACATGCTTGGCACCGTCTTGGGTTATATTCCAAGCATCCTTGGCGCAGCGATAATCTTGGGCGTTGCCGTCTTTATCGGACGTTTTGTGTCAAACTTGGTTAAATCTACTTTGCCGGCTTTGGGTGTCGATAACTCCTTGAAGAGTGTTGCAAGCATTGACGGCGAAGGCCCTAACTTCGTTCCGTCCAACATCATCGCGACTGTCGCTTTTGTCGGCATCGTTCTGATGGGCTTAACGGCTGCGATGAAAGCTTTGGGCATTCCTGAGCTGACAAATGTCTTCAACACATTGCTCGAAGTGGGCGGACGTGTTGTCTTGGGCGCTATCATCATTGGTGCCGGTTTGTTTATTGCAAACTTTGTGTCCAAGATTGTTGCGCAGACATCAGGCGAACTCGCGGGACGTATTATTAAATACGCAACCATCGTCATCGTGACCTTTATGGGCTTGGCTCAAATGGAACTCGGCGAAGAAATCGTCAATGCAGCCTTCCAGTATGGCTTGGGTGCTGCGGCTGTTGCTGCTGGTTTGGGCGGCGCTGTTGCCTTCGGTTTGGGCGGTCGTGAATGGGCCGGCAAAAAGCTAAACCAGTTCTTCCCGCCAAAAGGCTCTAAGAAGTAAAAATTAACGGGCCGATTATTCGGCTCCCTAAAATAACGAAAGCCGCTCTTTTAGGGCGGCTTTTTTTATTTGTTTTAGTTCTGAAAAAATTTTCCCGAAATTTGGTTTAGTTTTCGGGCCCGCTATAACGCTCTCATGCCAAACTCATTTATACTGCGCCCAGCCACGGCGTTCCTTAACTTTTTCCCTTTTCGTTTCCGCGCCGCGCTCTCTATAAGCGGATTATGCATATTGTCGAAGAGTTGATAAAAGAGCGCGCGCCGAAATTAGTGGGGCGTCCGCAATTATTCAAAGCCGTGCGTCCGGCGCTCTATCGTATGCTTGCTTATGACGCGGCCGTATTTCTAGCCGATTCCATAAAATCGCTCTCGGGGCATCAAGCCTTCAAACGCGTCTCTGACCATATCAGTCCGCGCACCGCTGTGCGCGGATTAAACAATCTGCCCTCAAAAGGGCGCTGCATTATAATTGCCAATCACCCCACAGGCCTCG
>CAZMEN010000014.1:46140-47093 GCA_964565335.1 uncultured Algimonas sp.
GCCGGGTAAGACGGGATATTGTTTTCTTGGCCAATGCCGATGCCTTGCGCGTTATCCCCAAGGGCGAGGACATCATCATCCCCGTAGAGTGGGTCAAAGATAAACGCAATCATGCGAAAACACGGCAGACTTTAATGGCCATGAAAGAGGCGCTGGAGGCCGAGCGCTGCATTGTAATTTTCCCCAGCGGGCGATTGGCGCAGCTCTCATGGCGAGGCCTAAAGGACAAATCTTGGGAGAGCTCCGCGGCCATGGTAGCCCGCAAATATAACGCTCCGATTATTCCCCTCAATATTAAGGCGCGAAATTCCGCGCTATATTACTTGTTCTCGAAACTAAACGGTGAGCTACGCGATATTACGCTGTTTCATGAATTGCTCAATAAAAAAGGGAAGACGTTTCGTATGACCTTTGGCGAAGCCGTTGACCCTGCAAATTTACCAAAAAACGCGGATGAGGCGACTGCAAGCATCAGAGCTGTTGTGGAATCTCTCGGCCATTAAACCAAGGGGTAGCGCGAATATTAGCTTGGATAGAACGGGCTTTCCTCCGTGTTCGCTCCGTTTTTCATTCTGCCATCAGCATAACACAGATAAAAACACACCCCAAAACGCCTCTTGACGCCCCAAACCCCTTTTGCCACAAGGCTTTCACGCGAAGGGAAGCGCCTGTTGAACTGGGTAGTGAGCAGACGGCCAACTTCATACTCGCGAGGGGAAGCGCTTTGCCACACGGATTGGGGGGTGATGCGGCCAACTTCATAACATTGCCGGAGATGTCTGCGTTGCTATAAAGGCCCACGGAGTTTTTTCGAATAAGGACGCCCGGCGTAAAGCATAGGGAAGTGTTGTTATGGACTACACTCTAATATTAATCATTGCGGCGGGCTTGCTCGCTGTGTTGTACGGGATTGTAACCCGTGCCAGCCTGATGAAGGCTTCAACGGGCAATGA
>CAZMEN010000015.1:0-23113 GCA_964565335.1 uncultured Algimonas sp.
GGCCGCAGAATAAAATCGGAGTTTCGTTGCCTCCAACAAAAAACGCTCTGTCAGTTTGGCGCCAACCATGTTAGCCGCGTCACGCACAGAGACAGTGTTCAATAATCAGCGGACGTATAGAGACCATGGCATCATCACGCAAGAGTGGATTTCAAAGAAAAACAGGCAGAAACAGCCAACAAAGTGGTGATTCTTCGGACTCTAAGGGCGGACGCCCGAAAAAGGCCTATGGTATGCGCCAACACGGGGCCACTGCCCGTCCAAAATCACCGAAATCACGTCATAAAAGCGACTCACCTGTATCTTCCAAAAAACCGAGACGTCCAGGCTCTGGACGCGAGGGCGGGGCAGGTTGGATTTGGGGCACCCATGCCGCTTTGGCCGCCCTTTCCAATCCCCGCCGCACCATACACGAGATTTTGATAACAGAGGGCGCCTTAGGCCGTATCCAACTCCCCAAAGGCACGCCGCCGCCGACCACTGTAATCCCTTCCGCTTTGAGTAAACTTGTTGGCGCAGAAACCGCTCATCAAGGCATTGCGGTAAAAGCAGCCCCTCTTGAATGGCCCGACTTGGAATTAATGGCGGACTCGGATTTCGAAGATACAGACGGCAATGGGATTATTCTCGTTTTGGATCAAATCACTGACCCTCATAATGTCGGAGCCATGCTTCGCCTCTGTTCAGCCTTCGGCGTGACAGCACTCGTTATGCAAACCCGTAAAGCGCCGCCCTTGTCCGGCGCCTTGGCCAAAGTGGCAGTCGGCTGTCTCGAAACCGTTCCTGTCTGTCTTGAGACCAATATTAGCACGACACTTCAAAACCTGCAGCGTATTGGATGGATGGTGACGGGATTAGCAGGAGAAACTGATCTCTCCATTTCGAAAGCCGTCTCAGGCGGAGGCCGTCATGTCATCGTGATGGGCGCGGAAGGCCCCGGCCTGCGTGAACGGGTGAGAAAGACCTGCGACCAACTCGCCAAAATCCCGATGGTAAGCCGCAACGTTCCCGGTCAAGCCGAGAGCCTCAATGTCGCCACCGCCGCAGGTATCGCGCTTTACGAAGCGCGTCGGGAGTAAAACAGGTCAATCGAACACTTTAGCAAGGTTGTGATACTTTGGGCTTTCACCAAAACGGTTTGTTTGTTTTTCTCCATCCCGACTCCAAGCGAATATGAAAGCCATCAAACTAAACAGGCTGAGAATAACGAGGCAAAACGCTATAAATGGGAGAAGTAGCCTATCTAAGACTCCGCCAAAACCAAGGAAAAGATAGAAAATAAAATAGTACCCAATCATCCACTTTCCAGATTCGCCGATGTCATGCAAACGTCTAACAGCCACTGATAAGAAGGGTAAAAAGAAGATTACATCTACGATCATTCTGAATAGGTCATCTGAAAAACCAATAACTCGAAGAATCCCTATCAATGCAATAGAATGAAATTCAGAATATTCATCATCAAAAAAATCGAAAACCTTTATATTCAAACTATCTACCAATAATATTAAGATGAAGTAGAGAAGTGCGAACCACCAAAACTCTGACCGCCTTGCTCGGCCAGAGACATCAGCATATTTACTGAAACAGGTTTTAATAGCCTCAAAAAAATTCACCTAATCAAACACATCTGACAGGTTTGAGAATTTTGGGTTGGGCCCGTATTTATTCTCCCACCGATCGCCGCCTTTAATGAGATTATAAAGCAACCACCCGAAATAGGCCCAATACAGCACCGATAAAACGAGCGCAGCGCCGCCGCGTTCAAATCCATCGAATATAAAATCCTCAAATCCGGGGATATAACTGATATAGGTCAGATAGAGCGGAAGCTGTGCCCAACCGGTCAACCCTACATCATGCAGACGCCGCGCCGTCAGGGCCGCCATCGGGATCAAAGTGACACCTTCGAGCAAAATAACGAAGGGGCTAAAGGTCTGCTCAGGGGAATACCCTAAAAGACCATAGTCAATACCGACTGCGACAAAGGTCACCAAGACATAAGCCAGTTGCACCCACCAAAACTCTGCCCGCCTCGCACGCGTGTCGAAATCAACGCGCTTCTCTATAAAAGCTTGAATCGCTTGCGACATATTCATGGAGAGAAGTGTAAGGCTTTCTTTCAATAAATCTATGATGAATGAGAGCGACCATACCCAATAAAAAACCCGCCACAAAGGACGGGTCAGTCTTCAAAAAGTTTTAATGGCGCTTAGGCCGCCTCAACTTCCGCTTGGCTTTTCATAACAGCCTTTTTGATTTTCTTGGCTTTGTCAGTGAGCTTGTGGTTCTTCGTCCCAAGCAAGAAACCGTCTAAACCGCCTTTGAAATCAACCGTGCGGAGAGTTTTTGCAGCAATGCGCAGTTTGAACTTCTGACCGAGCGTATCGGACATAAGCGTCACATTACACAGGTTCACTTCAAAACGACGACGTGTATGCACTTTTGAGTGAGACACGTTATTTCCTGACATCGGGCCAGTATCCAGTAAATCGCAACGACGAGCCATATTGCACCTAAAACATTAAAGGCCCGCGCAAAAGGAGCGGCGGGCGAATTGAAGGGCGAATTAGAGGCCTGCGCCGTGAACGTCAACCCCTTATCGCCAGAGAATCTGCCAAAAGAGATCTCTGGAATAAAACGAAAGACTATAACCGCATTCTTTCATTCTATCAGCTCGGACAATAAATCAGAGCCGCCAAACTGTGACCATTTTGTCACGCGCTGTCAGGTAAACTGTCATACTGCGTTCAGTCTCTGGCCATGTATTTTGTGTCATGGCAAATATTCCGCAGATTAAAAGGAACCAGGATGGGCTTAGACGTGCGTGAAACTAGCCGAACAGTGCGATTCGGACGCAAAGCGGCCATTGCGACTGCGCTGACAGCAATGACAATAGGCGCAACCGGCCTCGCGCAAACATCGCAATCCGTTCAAACTCTCCCAAACCTGCTAGCCGCAGAACGGAATTTCACGCAATTGAATGACCGCAATCTTTCTGACACAACTTATGACGTCCCCGCACCAGAGGCGGATGCGGCGCAATTCACATTTGTGCTGAAAGGTTATGTCTTTGGCATTCGTATGATTCGAGCGAACTATGCTGGATGGTATGACGATTCAGGTTATGCCCTCTATGCCGACATAAAAACATCTGGCTTGGGCGCACTTCTAAAGAAAATGGAGATATGGGCCGTATCACGCGGCCAGTATAAACGCTCGGACCTGCGCCCGATATTTCACGTTCAGCAAAATTTGGATAAAAAAAGCCGCCGCGTCGAAATGAACTATACCAACCCCGGCGGCCCTATTGACGTGAAAATCATACCCACATTAGGGAGTCAGGGAACGCCTCCGGCCTCGCCTGTCGAACGTTTTTCCGCCGATGATACGCTCTCTGCTATTTTGAATATGATGATGCGGGGCACACAATCCCAAGAAAACACACAACGCAATGAATTTTGTAGTGGAAGCGTGAGAGTCTTTGACTCAAAGCAACATTACGCCCTGCGTATGGAACGCAACGGTACAAAACGTCTTAAATTTGACGGCGAGAAATTCGACGCCCTTCGATGTGACATATATTATGAGCCCATTTCAGGCTTTGATCCCGAAGATCTTCCCGAAGAGGAAGAGGAGGCCACCCCCGTCAAAGCTTACTTTCAATATCGCCCCGAACTGGACCTCTACGTGCCGCTGCGCTTCACCTATAAAATTAGCGGCTTCAAAGCTGTGGTCAAAGTGGACGAAATCAAATTGGTTCAACCCGGAACAACCGTCATTACCAAATTAGACGATTAAAAACGTCTTTCACGAACAAGCGAGTTGTAAAACTATATTGTCTTTGAGCGTACCCTCGGCCAAAAGACGCTTATGCCCTCCCCGCTTAATCCTGCCACTGTTACGGCCGTACTTGGCCCGACGAATACGGGTAAAACCCATTATGCTGTTGAACGTATGCTGGCGCGCTCCTCGGGCGTCATCGGGCTACCGCTGAGATTATTAGCGCGCGAGATTTATGACCGCATTGTCGCCATTAAAGGCCCGGCGCAGTGCGCCCTGATTACCGGCGAGGAGAAAATCTTACCTAGGACAGCACGTTTCTTTGTCTGCACGGTAGAAGCCATGCCGGTAGAACGAAACTTCGCATTTCTGGCCGTCGATGAAGTCCAACTGATGGCCAATCATGAGCGCGGCCACATATTCACCGACCGCGTTCTTCATGCCCGCGGCATGGAAGAGACTTTATTTTTAGGCGCTGAAACGGCGCGGGCCGTTCTCAAAACCCTCGTCCCGAAAATCCGCTTTGAACATAGGGAGCGTTTTTCCACTTTGATTTATGATGGCCCGAAAAAACTAACCCGCCTGCCAAAACGTTCTGTGATTGTCGCTTTCTCGGCGGCGGAAGTTTACGCCATCGCCGAGCTTATCCGGCGTTATCGCGGCGGAGCCGCCGTGGTGATGGGCGGTCTGTCCCCTCGCACCCGAAATGCCCAAGCTGAGATGTTCCAAAACGGTGATGTCGATTTTCTGGTCGCGACAGATGCCGTGGGCATGGGACTTAATCTCGACACCGACCATGTGGCGTTTGCGGGATTGTCTAAATATGACGGGCGGCGAAAACGCTATCTCACGCCAATGGAGGCCGGACAGATCGCGGGCCGGGCTGGACGCTTCCGAAATGACGGCACGTTTGGCACGACGGGCGACTGCCCGGATATGGACGATGAATTAGTGCGGCGTATTGAAAATCATGAGTTTGAGTCGTTGCACTATGTTGAGTGGCGTAATTCCGATCTTGATTTCTCATCCCTTAAGGCTCTTACAGAGAGCCTCTACGCCCCGCGCCCAACCCCCAGATTGCGCCGCATCAAAGGCGCAGAAGATGAAGCCGCTCTGGAGCGCTTCATGGCAATTGATGAAATCGCCTCGCGCATCCAAGTGCCCGCGCAAGTTCGTCAAATTTGGGATGTCTGCCAAATTCCTGATTTCCGCAACTTGACCATCGACACACATTTCAAACTTTTGCAGGATATTTACCGCATATTGATGAGAGGCGGCGGGAAGCTTTCAACGGAGTTTATGACCGCGCGGATTGACCGATTGGATGATACCAGCGGCGGCGTCGATCAACTTTCTTCTAGGCTTGCACATATCCGCACATGGACGTATTGCGCGTCTAAACCGAATTGGATGCCAAAATCAGAGAGCTTTGGCGGAAAAACACTCGCAAATCACGCGCGTGAGGTTGAAGACAGACTATCTGATGCGCTACACGAAAGCCTCATTGCACGTTTTGTGGATAAGCGTACAAGTAAGCTATTAAAGGGCATGGGAGCCGACGCCTATATGAGCGCGACAATTAAAGACAATGGCGATGTATTCGTCGATGACCTTCTTATCGGACAGTTGGACGGCTTGACGTTCAAGCCTGACGCCAGTGGGTCGGGCTTGGAAGCTAAAGCCCTTAATGCCGCCGCTATAAAAGCGGTCGGGCCTGAAATTGACCGACGCTTGACCAGCCTTTGCGGCGGCACCCATGCGATTTTCACGCTCTCCGATGCAGGCGAGATTCTGTGGGGCGGTATGACTGTGGGGCGTATCGCGCCAAGCGGGTCAATCTTTACCCCTGACGCCGATGTAATTGCCAGCGACCTTGGCAATCCTGCGCTGAAAACTCTAGCCTCTGACCGCATGCGCGAGTTCCTGCGCGCCGAAGTCACGGCCCATCTTGGCCCCCTCAAGGCCTTGAAGGATTTTGCCAACAAAGAAGACGCACTGCCGGATGCCAAAGGTTTCGCTTATACTTTGCTTGAACATCACGGCTCAGTGGAACGCCGCGAACATTTGAAAACTATTCAAAATCTAGATCAGGACGCGCGCCGCCAACTGCGTGAGCTGGGCGTGCAGTTCGGATTCTACAATGTCTATATCAATGATATGTTGAAACCAAAGCCGGCGCGCCTGCTAAGTCTATTGAATGCTTATGGCGC
Source organism: uncultured Algimonas sp. (assembly GCA_964565335.1). Classification (GTDB taxonomy): domain Bacteria; phylum Pseudomonadota; class Alphaproteobacteria; order Caulobacterales; family Maricaulaceae; genus Litorimonas. The sequence goes on from CAZMEN010000015.1 coordinate 5,994, forward strand.
GGGCGGCGATAAGAAGCCTTTTATTCCTTTTGCCGGGATGACATCACTGGCCAATGACGGCGAGATGAAGAGCGATAATTTCGGCAAAGACGCTCTGGCTTTGGCGGGCTACCGCGCGGTGGGCTCACGGATTGTGCGCTTGGACATTCTGAATCGCCTGAGCCTGATGGTGCGGCAGGCACAAAGTCAATTCGCAGATATACCCGGAACGGACACGCGCGGAAGACCTTTCCAAATCATGCAAGAAATGTTGTCCCTATTGGGCGGCACTTACGAAGACACCCAAAACGTTCTATCCGCGTTAGGATATAAGTCAGAAACACGCGAAGATTTGCCCGATTTAAAATCGGCCACAGAAAGCGCCGAAACAGAAAGCGCCGAAGCGGAAACGGAGACTTCAAAAATAGAGGCCACTGAAACAGCTGTTGCCGAAGCTAAAACACCTGTGGCTAGCTCACCCGCTGAAGAAGCTCAAGAAACCGAATCCCTGCCTAAGGAAGACACTAAAACTCCACCTAAGAAAACGAAACAGGCCTCCGGCCTCATACTTTATAATAACCGCACGCAAAACGAAGACGGCACCAGCACCGAAGTTGCCAATAAAGAAGTTTGGCTAGTTCCTGCGCGGGGTCAAAAAGGCTTTAATCCGAAAGGACAGGGCGGGTCACGAAACGGGTTTAAAGGCCGCAAGGGGACGAAAAAACGTCCTCAGCAGTCAAAGGATAAGAGACAGTCTACACCTAAGCGCCAGACCTCAATCGAAAACTCCCCCTTTGCCGCTTTAGCGGCCCTTAAAAACCCCGATAAAAAATCATAATTTCGGATAATGGGTTGAGTTCAACGCGAGAGACAAAAACCAATCAGAGAGAACAAGGCGACGCAAGTTGCCGTTTGGATGTCTGGTTGTTCCGTACGCGCCTGTTAAAGACTCGCACTTTAGCAGCGAGGCTTATTTCAAAAGGGAAAGTGCGTCTGCGCCGCAATGGGCAAATGGAACGCATTAAGAAACCTCACGCACTCATCCGGCCCGGCGATCACGTTGTCTTTATGCGGGGTCAGGAATTGATTTCCGTAGAAATGCTGTCTGCTGGCATTCGGCGGGGCCCTGCCCCCGAGGCACAACGCCTTTATGTACGTCTTGAAGACGCTAATTCATCACCTTAATGTGAGCCCATATTGACATTACAGGCGCTTATCGGCAGAGGCTGTGCCGAGTTTAAAGTCGGAGTGAAGACGTGACCTATATCGTCAAAGACGAATGCGTAAAATGTAAGTTCATGGACTGTGTCGAAGTGTGTCCTGTCGATTGTTTCTATGAAGGCGAAAACATGCTCGTCATCCACCCCGATGAATGTATTGATTGTGGCGTATGCGAGCCGGAATGTCCTGTGGATGCGATTGTCCCAGATACTGAAGACGACCCTGACGGAAAATGGCTAGAAATCAATTCCAAATATGCCGAGATTTGGCCTGTTATCACTGTCAAAAAAGACCCGCCTGAAGACCGCGAGCAATTCGAATCGGAAACCGGAAAGTTCGAGAAGTATTTCTCTGAAAAGCCGGGAACAGGCGACGAATAAGCTTTCCCTGCGTTTATTTCGCACTCCTAAACTTTCGATTTCCAACTCTGGGTAACAGATTACAAAAATGCGTCCTGCGAGTCGCTTTTTGCATAAATTTATGATATGCTAATTTCAAACAACGGTGCGGTCCTATTGGATGGCACCGTTTCTTTATTAATATGCGTCTGCCGAAGTTTATGATGAGCAGATAAAGTCAAAAGGATTGTCCAGTTTATGGCAACACAGAAAAAAACAACGGCGTCTAAATCCAAAAAGAAAACAGTCGCCAAGAAATCTTCCAAACGCATTTTTAAAGCAGGGCAATATATTGTTTATCCTGCGCACGGTGTGGGCGAAGTCGTTGGAGTCGAAAAGGACATCATCGCCGGATTTGACATAGAAGTATATGTTGTAAAATTTGATCAAGACAAAATGACGTTACGCGTGCCGACGGACAAGGCCGGCACATCAGGCATGCGTGCCCTATCAAACGAGCTTATTTTGAAAGATTCGTTCACCACACTAAAAGGGCGCGCCAGAATCAAGCGTACAATGTGGTCACGACGAGCACAAGAATATGAAGCGAAAATCAATTCCGGCGATTTGATTTTGGTCTCAGAGGTCGTACGTGACTTACATCGTACAGACGCACAGCCAGAGCAAAGCTACTCCGAACGCCAACTTTATGAGCAAGCTATTGACCGCATGGTGCGCGAAGTCGCCGCCATCAACAAAACATCACGTGACGTAGCGCTCGGCGAAGTCTTGGAAACGCTCACAATCGCCCGTAATCGACAAGCAGCGAAAGCTGCGAAAGAGGCTGAAAAAGCCGCCGCAGAGAGCGGTGATGATGAAGATAGCGCTACCGCTTAACCTCTAGAATTGACATTGATGAGTCGTAAAGCCCGCATTCATGCGGGCTTTTTTATTAAAAATAGCAGATGTTATCTGATAACGTGACTTGCATCCGTTTTTCTAAGGCTGATAAATGTATGAAAGAGGCAAGGTTCGAAAAAGATAAGAGATTGATTTTATGAAAAACTCACCCCGGTATTTATGTCTTGGTGTCGCCGCACTGGCTTTAACAGCGTGTGGCGGAGGGAATTCTTCTAGCAACTCAAACAGTAACGTCTCTCCTGTCGCGCCCCCAGTGAGTAACGCCCCAACTTATACCCCAGGCGTATTTGCGGCGTCCTCCACATTCAAGAATCGTTGCGAAACTGTTCGCACGGGAACAGACTCAGAAGGTAACAGCTTTCCGGATGTCTCTGGCTCCACCTTAGAAGAAAATCATTGGCTTCGTTCTTGGTCTAATGAGACCTATCTCTGGAACCGCGAAATCGCGGATCAAAACCCCGGCAATTTCTCTAGCCCTGTGAGCTATTTCGCAGAATTAAGAACCACGGCTACGACCGCGTCAGGCGAAGACAAAGATGATTTCCATTTCAGTCAACCGACCGCAGATTTTTTAGACAGCCGAAACAATACAGCGACCTCTGGGTATGGCGCTCGCTTCAGAGCGTTTAAAACATCCGCGCCTGACCGTGATTTTCGTATTCTCTATACCGAAGCCGACTCGCCTGCATCCGATGTCGTAGGCGGCGATGTTCAATTTCCGCGCGGCGCACGTATCCTCGAAGTAGATGGCGCAGACCTCTTAAATGGTAATGACACGGCGACATTAAACGCAGGCCTTTTCCCCGCTACTGCAGGAGAAACCCACACGTTTAAAATCCGCGAAGCCGACGGCACAGAACGCACAGTCACTCTGGTGTCCGAAGATATTGCTCCGGAGCCGGTTAATCGAATCAAAGTGATCAGCACACCAACAGGGAATGTCGGCTATATGTTGTTTAATACATTTAGCCCTTTTGCGTCTGAAAAGTCATTGGCCGACGGCATTACTGCGCTCAGCAATCAAGGCGTGAATGATTTTGTCCTCGATTTACGCTATAATGGCGGCGGACTGCTCGCTGTGTCAGCGCAACTTGGCTACATGATTGCCGGGCCAGCGCGCACAAACGGGAAGACCTCTGTCCTACTTCAGTACAATGAAGATGCAAACGGCACAGACCCAACTAGCAATAGTAATGAACAAGTTCAACCTATCCCTTTCATTGACGAAGGTGTGGGCTTCTCTGTTCCGCAGGGTCAACAATTAAGCACGCTGGACCTCCCGCGCGTCTTTATCCTATCCACGGGCGGAACCTGTTCTGCCAGTGAAGTGGTGATTAACAGCTTGCAAGGAATTGACGTCGAAGTGATCCTTATCGGCGATATTACCTGCGGCAAGCCTTACGGCTTCCTCCCTACAGGGAATTGCGGCGAAACCTATTACACTATTCAATTCCGCAGTGTGAATGACAAAAACTTCGGAGATTATTCTGACGGGTTTGTTCCAAACGATAATGACTTTGGTTTTGGCGTTCGGCTTGATGGCTGCACAATTCCCGATGACCTAAGCCGTGAGTTAGGGGATGAAGATGAAGCGCTACTGAGCGCCGCTTTGCATTATCGTGACAACGGCACATGTCCGGCAGTCCCCCAAGCCGCAGCTTCCGCAAAGTTCACGCCGCAAACTGCTTCTTTCAAAGCTAGTAATGCTGATAATATTGACCAATTCTCGATCGTCGCGCCTCAGGACGATCCGGAGAAAGCGAAGTTCACAAATATTACCGATGCAACAATGCCGAAAGATTATCGCTAAATTTAGCTAAAACCTTTAAATCAAAGCCCTGTCTTCGCAGGGCTTTTTTATATTCAAGATAAATCTGAATTCATAAATTCTATTGCGTCAGGATGGTCTAGCCACATCACCGGACCATTATAAAGCTCTACCCAACCCCGCACGCGTAGGCGCGCACCATCCATATCCGCTAGGTCAATGCCCGCTTTCTCAAAACTCTTCCGAAATTTGCGGGCAATCGACACGGTGAAGTCTGTTTTATAATCAGAGCCAAAATTCAGATAGGTCTGCCCCCGAATTTGTGCACTCGACAGAACTAAGCCTTCCACAATTTGGAAGCTGTCTACATCTTGGGCCAAGATGTTGGGTGCAGGACTGCGAACGGCGTAATGCGAGTTTTGCCAAAGCCCTCGCCCCGCTTCGCGTGCCTGAGTTTCTAAATTGAGTAAGTTTGCGGTTTCCCACGCTGTGTCGGCGTAAGACCGCACACGCGCATAACCAAGCCGTATCATTTCCGACTGTATCCATTGATCTCGTGATCCATCCGGTTTGAGTGTGTAGACTTGAGCCAATGCCCGCCCATAGCGATCGCGTTTCGCGCCATGATAGGCGAGGCCCAGAGGACGCGACGCAATCAAAGTGGACAATGCGTTTCGCGCTTCTTTAGTTAAGGGCGCGCCTTCTTCGGGGGCGAAAACATTCGCCAACCTGACCTTTAATCCAGACGTTAACACAAAACTATCGCCGTCGATTACCCGCGCCAATTCTCCAAAATCTTCGAAATCTTCAGAGGTTGCCCAAGCGAAGTGAGGACATAATGAGGCTGCCATACCGCTTAATAGTAGGGCGCGGCGAGACAATGTTATATCACGACGTGAGGTCATGACACTTTATGACGCTTAAAAGCGGACGAGTCGAATCAACGCAATTACCGCTCGGTTTACCCTCTGACTTTTAACCAAGGCAGCATGCGTGTAAGGACATTGTCTTTATTAACGACATGATGCTTCATTGCTGCGCCGACATGCAATAGGATAAGGGCAATCGTTAACTTGCCTATATTCCTGTGGAGCATTTTAAACACGCCCTCTATGTCGCGGCTCTCGGGAATAAAGGGCAAGTCAGGCCAAGGTATTGTCCAGAAGAGTTTCGTTGGTATCGGCAGGGGCGAAGCACTCACCATCGCCCACCCCAAAAGCGGCATGCCAATCATAATCATGTAGAAAGCAATATGTGTCCCTTTGGCCGCCATGATTTCCCAAGGCTTCATGCCTTCGGGCAATGGCGGTGGCTTATGCCCCAAACGCCACAAGAGCCGGAACACAGACAGAAGCAGCACCAAAATACCAAAGCTCTTGTGAAGCTGATAAATCATGAACCGATTAGGGGTGTCCGGATTCGTCATTAAAATCCCAAACGCAATCAGACTGATAATCATCAAGGCAATCGTCCAATGAAGGACGATGGCTACTTTGGAATAAGATTGACTATCCGCGTGCATGAGGAGCCCGTTTGTCTATTCTGCTTTTTGGAATTCGACTTCAACCATGATTTCAACATCATCGCCCACATTCGGCGCGTATTTATCAACGCCAAAGTCAGAACGTTTCACACTGGCTACGGCGGAAACACCGAACATATCTACGCCGGAGCGGAAGTTTTTCCCAACTTTATTAATGCGCCCCGTGAAGAGAACTGGCTTTGTTATACCTTTCACGGTCAAATCTCCCATGACAGACCCTTTGCCTTGCAAAACCTGATTTACGGCTGTGCTTTTAAAAGTAATGGTCGGGTGATTGGCCGCATCAAAGAAATCAGCGCTCACCAAATGTTCGTCAAATTTGGGGACTCCACTATCAATCGAAGATACAGGAATCATCACCTCGAGCGTAGAGTTTTCAGGGTTTTCATTATCGAAGACAATCGTCGCATTGGTTTCGCCCCAACGCAAAATCGGCTTCGTGTAGCCTTGATGCCAATAGGTAAAGGCGACATAGGCGTGACCTTGTTCTGATTTGTAAGTGCCAGACGGTAAGTCCGTCAGATCAGCCGCAGGCTTTTGCATTTTAGCGGATGCACCGTCGACCAATTTTTCAGTTACTTTCTCTGTTTTCTGCGCCGCTGAAGCTACCGCCGTTTTAGTCGCTTCGGTCGCCGTGGTCGCTGAGGCCTTCACCGTATCTGCCATGGCCTCTGCTTTTTGCTCCGCCTGCGAACAAGCCATGAGCAGAGCCGCTGCGCTTGCCCCTAAAGCCATTTGTCTTGCTGTTTTCAATGTCATCTTAAGTCTCCACTTTAATTGTCTACGCGTTAAATTTGACTTGTAGGTCTCATGGCACAAAATTTACGCGCGGTCTGCTCAAAACTCTGTGACGTCGAGATTCGCCCATTAGGCCGGTGAGCATTTGAAACTTTCAAGCTTGGCTTCAAAAGCCGACCAGTCATCATGCTCAGCTATAGGCTCCCATAACGTCCCTATCTCTTCATAGATTAGGCTGGCAGGATGTTCGCACTCAGGCTTCTTCTCCGCAGTTTCATGGCGGGTATATGCCTGTTTCCACTCGGAAAATTCATCGCCATAAGCTGTCTCATCCCTCGGCGCACCTCCGCGCCAGTCATGCCAGAATTGCGGCCAACTAACTTGGCTTTCTTCCAAAATTTTAAAAGTCGAAATTACGAATTCCGTATCCACTTTCAATGCCTGCGTTTGCAGCCCCAATCGCCTGAAGACATGATCGCGTAAAGACGTTTGATAAGCAGCCGCGAAAGCATCTAACGCTTTCAACAAAGCTTGATCGTCCACGACCAAAGCCAGGCTCTGCGCCAATTGCGCCAAATTCCAATACATGATTTCAGGTTGGCGGGAGAAACGGTAGAGGCCGTTATGGTCGAAATAGGCTGCCGTTAAATTCGATTTCATCGTCGGTAGAAAACGATAAGGGCCATAATCAAAACTCTCGCCCGTTATATTCATATTATCCGTATTCATCACGCCGTGAACAAAACCACCCGCCATCCAGCCAGCCACCATATCGGCACTAGCGATACAAACTTGTTCCAGTAATTCCGCTCCGTCTTTTGCATTTGGATAAAAATATTTGATGCAATAAAAAATAAGGGTTTCCATCGCCTCTTTATTTTCGAAGAACGCCAAACGCTGAAATGTACCAAAGCGAATGTGACTGTGATTACAGCGAACCATAACAGCGGAGCGCGTAGGTGACGGCTCATCGCCCCTGATTAATTCCTCACCTGTTTCAATCAGGCTCAGTGTGCGGGAGGTATTAAGCCCCATATGCTCAAGATAACGCGTCGCGAGTACTTCCCTAACCCCGCCAAGCAAAGTCAGCCGTCCATCCCCCCGCCGTGAATAAGGCGTCTGACCTGAGCCTTTTGTACCTAAGTCCAATAGCCGACCGTCATCGTCAAAAACTTGCGCGAACAGGAATCCTCGCCCATCCCCAAGCTCAGGATTGTAGTGCCGAAATTGATGGCCGTGATAGCGCAACGCCAGCGGAGCTTTCAGGTTTTCAGCCAAAGGTTCGAAGCGTCCAAAATGCCTTACCCAGGCCTCATCACTTTCCGGCAGCCCTAGAGATTTCGCGAGAGCTTTATCTGCATAGCGTATGTCTGTTTTCGGAAAATCAGCAGGCGCGACGGCATCGTAGAATTCATCGCCCAGTTCATAAATAGCTGTTGAAGGGCGGTAGGTTATGCCGGGGCCTCAGCATCCGGAGACACATCACCCTGAGACTCAACGTCATTTGTTTTATCTTGCGAAGCCTGCACCGTAATTTTCTGATGATCCCGAATGAATTCAGCAACATCTAACGGGATAGTACGGCCTTTGGGGAAAGCACGGGAAAAATTGAGAAAGCCGTGCGGCATCGCTTTTTCGTGATGGTATTTCACCTTAACATTCTGTCGCACTAAATTATCGGCATAGAGTTTGCCTTCATCGCGGAGCGGATCAAGGCCGCATGTGAGAACAAAGGCAGGTGGCAGTCCTTTCAGGTTTTTTTCGAAAAGCGGTGACAATCGTGTCTCTTTCGCATCCGCACCAGCAACATATTGCTCATCAATGAATTTCAACGCCATAAAGCCGAGTTGCAACCAGTCTTGTGGCCCTGGCTTGGGCGGTTTGAAGTTCACTAATTGCATGAGCGGATAGAGCAGGATTTGAAGCTTTAAATCCTCACGATATTTTTGCGCCAAATAGGCACTCATATTCCCGCCTGCGCTATCACCGCCGATTGAAATATTTTTTGGATCAATACCGTAAGCATCCGCGCCCTTACCCGCCAAGGCCCACTTCAACACGGCCTCGCAATCCAAAGGACCCGCGGGATAGGGATGTTCGGGCGCTAATCGGTAATCCACGGACAACACCCGCATATTTGCGCCATTTGCAATGCGCAGAGCAATACCTTCATGACTTTCTATTGAACAGGTCACAAACCCGCCGCCATGAAGGTAAATCAGAGTCGGGCCCGCTTCTTCGCTCGCGCCGAAGGGAATATAAAGGCGCACTGGCACATCACAGTCTTCGCACTCGCCATTCGGTACGTTGAAATCCAACGTGTCCCGCATTTTCGGCCCCGGATGATCAAACTGGTTCGTCAGTCGTCGTATATTATTATGGATGGTATAGATTTTATCCGGATCGAATTTCAATCGATCCAGTTTCTCACGCAGGTTGTCAGCAAATTCACGCGGTGTAATCATGGGTGAGTCTTAGACCGAAGTGGCTGAATCGCCTAGCAGAAGTTGCGCGCAAAGCTGATGAATTATATACAAAAACAATTTCAGTTATGTCATGCGTCTTTAATTCGAGGCGTGAAAATTATCAAATGTGTAGCTGCTTCCCCGAACCAATAACTTATGGCGATTTGAAATTGTTCTGAAGTCTAAGCCGCACGCACTAATATTAAGCCAGCAGAGGGAATATTTATTGTCCCAGTCACGTCAAAATTATCTGACGAGAGTTAGGGCACATATCCGCCTGCCTTTAAATAGGCGCGCTCCGCGCCATGACTCTCGCGCCCCAAAACCTTATTGCGGTGGGGGAAGCGTCCGAATTGCGCTATCATTTTGCGGTGGGCTTTTGCATGAAAAAGCGTGTTTTCGTCTTCAAGACGGGAGTCACAAAGGGCGACACATTTATCCTGCATCGCCAAGTCTTCGGCATGCATATAAGGCATATAGATAAAGGCCCGCCTATCCTGCGGAATTTTCAAATCCCACCCCTGTCCAACCATACGTTGGGCCGCGCCTAGGGCGAGATCATCCCACGCAAACGCCCCCGGTGTATCGCGATACATATTGCGCGGAAATTGATCGAGCATGAGGATAAGCGCGAGACTATGCTCAGGCGTGTCTTCCCATTTATGCGGCGTGCCGCCCGTTAGAGAAGACGCAGCTGTCACAGCATCTATTTCAAACAGATTGCGAATTTCTGCATCAAAGGCATCGGTCGCATTAAACCATAACTTTCTTTCAATCTCTTCGAACCAAAAGGTCAATATGTCCGAAGGCGATACCATCAAATCAGTCCTAAAGCCGGATCTCGCCGGATTTTATCTTAGCGAAGACATCCGCATCTATCGGTTTAAATTCACCCGTTTTTGGGTCTGCATAGAAAAGCGGTTCAGAAATATTGGCTGGGTTAAATCCCGCTTTGACCAAATTTGTTTTCTTGAATTTAAACGTGCTGGTCGTGTCGGCCTCTTTGGACAAACGCAGAAAAACGGGGCGGGCATAGTATGGCAATTCCGCCGTAATAATGTCTGAGAGCCGCGTCAGGTCAATCTCTTTTTCGCTGACGAGGGAGGCCATCCCCGCGCGGCCATCATATCCGGGTACAGAAACACCGTAGACATTGGCTTGGGTGATGCCTTCATATTTCGACATAACCGCCGCCACTTCTCCGGTTGCGACATTTTCCGCCTTCCAGCGATACGTATCCCCTACACGGTCCATGAAATAGTAATAGCCCAGCTTGTCACGCTTCATTAGGTCGCCAGTGCGGAACCAGGCATCACCTTTTTTAAAAACATTTTGCAGGATTTTTTTCTGCGTCGCGTTTTCATTTTGATAGCCGTCGAAACGGAACCGCGGATCATCTGTTCGGATCTCTCCGATGACTTCGCCGATTTCATTCGGGTCGGTTCGCACACAAAACCCGTCTGCACCGCGTGGATTTTCTTCGGTATCCACATCAAAACGGATAATATCGATATTAAATTTAAATTTCAGATAATCTGGCACACGTCCCACGGCCCCGATGGGCCCATCAACATTAATCAAGCTGACATTGCCTTCTGTCGCACCGTAAAATTCGATGATATGCGGAATATTGAAACGATTGACGAAGCCTTCCCAAACCTCAGGGCGCAAGCCGTTCCCCATCGCCCAGCGAATTTTATGCTCGCGCTCCAGCGGATGGACAGGCGTAGAGAGAAGAAACCGGCATAACTCACCGACATAGGTAAATTGCGTCGCGCCGTGCCGCACGGCTTCGTCCCAGAATTTAGTCGCCGAAAATTTCGGTTGAACAATCACAGCTCCGCCATAGGTCAAGGCCGCCCCAACGCCGACCAAGCCGCCCGTGGCGTGATAAAGCGGCAACACCATCATCATGCGGTCTTTGGGGCCTGCCTTAGCCCCTGCGCCTAATCCGCGAAGATAATTCTGCGCTCGCACATGCGTGACCTTAGCCGCTTTCGGCAGGCCCGTCGTGCCGGACGTAAACATCTTCATCGCCATGCCAGAGGCCTTCAGACCTTCGCGCAAGGATTTCGCCGGGCGGTTGGGAACAATATCGCTCACGGCGGCATCAAACCCGGCGCACCCTTCTAATTCTCCAAACGCCGCCCAGACTTTTACGTCCACGGTCACGTCCTCTTTGGCCGCTTCCCATTGATCCGCCATTTCATGATCGAGGATAATAATCTTGGCCTCGGAAATATTAACGCAATGGGCGAGCGCCGAGCCTGAGAGTTGGAAGTTCAGCAAAGCGGGGATAATTCCAATTTTTGACAGGCCGAACCAGAGGGCAACATATTCCAATCGGTTACGCACAAAAACCGCAACTGTGTCTCCCGCGCCCAAGCCTTGGCTTTGCGCCCAGCCCGCTACCTTATTGGCGTAGCTTTCAAATTCATCATAAGTCCACTTTCTGTCGTCTTCGATAAAGGCGATATTAGGGCCAAAACTATCGACGCGGCGCTCTAATTCATCGGCGACCAAGCGGTCACTTTCCGCGTCCACATCCTTCACGGATCGGAGCATCCGCAATAATCCGCCAATATATTTGGTTTCCCGTTTCAGTGTGGTCAGAAAGCCCATGGATATGTCCAATTTATGATTTGCGCCGACAATAGAACTCTGTCCTAAAGGGTCAAGTTATCGGTCATTCCGATTGCATAATTTTCGCGCGCTCCTAACTCAAAATCAATGGATGACTCACCGCCCCTCTTCCAAAGAAAAACCCGGTTGCTGTGACAGCAACCGGGTGGAGTTTTAACCTACTAGCAAGAGGGTTTCGTGGGAGTGAAATCCTCGCGTGAGAAAGTCAGAGTTATGCGGCTCCGATATTCAAGGATAGTTTTGCAAAGCCCGTGCCAGCGAATTTAACGGGTTTCGTTATAAAACCGGCTCTCTCAGCCCCCTCAAACTCCAATTTGAACCAGTAAGGCCAATTTCCTGTTTCAATTTGGGGCAGTTGCGGCCTGAGGCGCGTCACAACACGCTTCATTGTCAGATGGTCCATCACTCTATTCACAATTTAATGAGCAAGCGGGTATTGAGAATCCATTCATTCGAACGCCATTCTGCGGGGCAGAGGCATCAAAAGAAAAACCCGACTGCTTTCGCAACCGGGTAAAAAGTTTAACCTACATCCGTAAAAGTCTCGTCAGAAGATAATTACGTCATCATGGTCAGAGTAATGCGGCTCCGACCCTCACAGTTATTGTTGCAACCCGTGTGCCAAGTCTTGGCCTATCGTTTGAGGGGCAAAAACCGCTGATTTTCGCTTAAAAAGAGAGCATTGGTACAGAACGGAACAAAGTCTGTCCCGTTCTGATACAAAATTGATGTTTTACGCTATTGCGGGTATCGGCCCGATACAATCATACAAGAGCCATCGGCCTGTATGGTCGTGCCTGCCGGGCATGGCGCCGCACTGACACTCGGACGTGTAGGCTGGCTATAGCTGGGCTGGCTATAAGCCGGATCGCGATAAACTGAATCGGGTCGTGATGGCGCAGGACTACTGTGTCCGCTATAGCTGGAATACCCGCCTTTGACCGCCATTTGAAAACCCTCAATATAATTCGGCGGAATAAAAATTGGATATTCCTGTCCACTATCATCCAGAGCTAAAATCGTCAGGCCATCAAAGCGCGCCGCACTTAAACGGTCATTCGGGATGTACACGCTTAGCATTTCCTCACGCGCGCAATCGACATCAACACTGCGGACGACGTCGCGACTGCTGGACGAATAGCCTGAAAAGAAATTCAATACGCGGCTGCTCTTATCCGTCCGGCTAGAGCGGCGGTTAGATTTAGGCTGTGACTTAGGCCGTGATTTCGGTGCAGAGCGCGCTTTAGGTTGTGACCTAACTTTGGGCTCTGAACGTCTTGTGGATTCAGACCGGACTTTTGGTGCTGACCGCGCTTTGGGCGCAGACCTGCCGGAAGCCTGAGGGTGCTTGCGGGTTGAGACCGCAACATTCCGACGCACACGTGTTGTACGCGGCGATTCCGCATTAGGCGAGGTCCGCACACGCGCACGATTATTTTGAGTATTGGCGTTTCTGTTACCGGCGCCCCTGATGTCTTCTCTTCTGACCCGCTCCCGACTGCTATTCGGACGGTTTTCATTGCGATCATTTGAACGCACAGTGTTACGGCGTTCTGCATTGCGGTCCCGATTGGCGGCGCGTTGGTCACGGTCGACCGTGCCGTTCATCCGCCCACGGCGATCAATTCGCACAGCGTTGCCATTGGAGCGCCGATTGCGGTCCGCGTTTCGGCCTCTATCATTGTCTCTGTTACGGTCGCGCACGCGGTCACGGTCTCGATCTCTGTTGTTATCGCGTGTATTGTCGCGCATTCTCACACGATCATTACTGCGTCTGTCACGGAGACGCGTATCATTGTGACGAACAGTCCCTCTGCGGCGGTCATAACGATTTCTGGAACGGTTATAACTATACCCGAAGCCGCGATTCCGAGAATAAGGCCTGTGGAAACTCCCAAATCGTCTATGCCCTGAATAGTGGCGATAAGGTCTGTAAAAGCCGAAGTTCAGAAAGAGCGGTGTCGTGTAATAACTATGGTCATAGACGACATTCTGCACATTACGCGAACATTCCAAAATCCGAGTGTCACGTTTCATCACGGGCGCAAGCGAACCTGAAAGGAACGCCGCCTCTGTAAAGCCGCGATTATGATAAGGGTCATCACTGGGTGAATTATAATAGAAGCTGATATCCATCAGCGTACCGCCGCGCAGCTCTTGGCCATCAATTGCTGTGACCGTCCCGCCCACATGACGCAGATTGACGGAGCCCGCCATGGACAAATCTTCTTCGAAGGGGTCAAATGTCGGCGCAATAAATTCTTCGGTGCGAGAGCGCTGATTATAGTCACGCTTCACATCGCGGGCGATGTCTTCTGGACTTAAATCAGGAAGAGTTTGAGAGATACCCCTATCCGAATGACTGTAAGACGATTGGGCGTGAGCCAAACCGGCAAAAGCCGTACTGAGAAGGAGAGCGGACGCCAGCAAGCCGGCACGAATGGAGGAGTGTGTTTTCATGATGTATTAATAACATACCAAGCCTATTCCTGACCTGAAAGCAATATTCACACTTCGTTCATTCTTGCCCTTTGATTTTATTGTCTTTTTTGACAAAACTTACCAAGAATTTAGAAATTATCCTTCGCCTTACGGATATTCCCTAGCCGTTTCGCCGTCTCGACGCGCATAAACGGATTGGTTTTTAGTTCAATCCCAATCGTGGTCGGTACAGTGGGCAGACCTTTGGCACGCTTCGCTTTCGCGGCCTCTATCGCTTGTTTTAGCGCCTCATTGCTCGGTTCCGCCGTGATCGCAAACGCCCCATTTGAGAGCGTATATTCATGCGCGCAATAGACTTTCGTCTCGGGCGGCAAGGCGGCGAGCTTGGCCATACTCGCATACATGTCCTCAGCTGTGCCTTCGAAAAGACGGCCACACCCCATAACAAAGAGCGTATCGCCCACAAAGACCACGCCGGCATCCGGCACATAAAAAATGATGTGATCTTGTGTATGGCCCGGCGTATGCCAGACATGAACTTTATGATCACCGAAGGAGAGAATATCTCCGTCGCCGACGCCTTTATCTAATCCGGGAATTCGTCCGTCTATCATATCCGGGCCAGTAATGGTCACGCCAAGCCGTTCTTTCAGCGCTAGATTGCCGCCCGTGTGATCCCAATGGTGATGTGTATTCCAAATATCAGTGAGTCTCCAGCCGCGCGCTTCGCATTGCTTGGTGATTTCATCCGCATCCGGCGTATCAATTGTAGTCGTGCGTCCGCTCACCGTGTCATGCAGCAGAATGCCGTAATTATCGGACAGGCAGGAGAAGAGCGCAATTTCGAGTTTCGACATAATGTAGGCCCGCTTTAAGGTTTTGGCTCGTTTTGCGGAGGTTGCGGCGCATTCCAGTCACCTGCCGTCGGCACTTCATTGAACTTCGCAATCACGCCCATGAATATTACCGCAATAAAGGGCCATGCCATTTGGAACATGCTAAGGGCGATATGGGCTGTCCCGTGGCTCTCATTGATTTGGTACTTCATCCCAGTGACAGCATAGGCCGCCCACAAAGCCACGGTCAGGCCCGCAACGACCCACAGGGCGCGGGTGACCCGCGGGCGAGGACGCATCGCAGATCCGATAAGCAGAAATGGAAAAGCGGCGAAGGCGGCATTCCCGATGAGAATCGCGGGCGCTCGTAGCGCCTTATCCGTCTGTCCCGACCCGCCAAAAATCAACAGGTCACTTAGGAATGGCAAAAGGAAAACAAGAAATGTCGGGAGAAGTGCCTGTTTGTTCATGACGCACTTATGCGCAAACTCATCACACTTCACAAGACGGCAGGCTGTCTCATCTTATGAATAATGGGGGCTTTGGGCGTATTCTTTTCTATCGCGATGGGAAGAATAGACACTTGGGATTGTCTCGCTGGTATGAATTGGCCGTATTGACTTGGCGGTTCTGCCGCGCCAAATATAAGTCAAGCTTAGACTTAATATTTCGTCTCCTTTCGAATGGGGTTTGAGCTTCGGCGGCAGGGTGGCACCCCTGTCGCCATTTTTAATGGCGATAAAGACGACAATCCGCTTACTCTTTGCACGGGAGGCGGTGGCACCCGCCTCCCGGAATAAGGATACCAGTTCGAAGGAGTATGCCTTATTGTTTTTCGATATCACCTCTCTTCGCAAAAATCCAGTTCTTATTGATAATCAATAATTATAATTTATTTATATTCCCGAAAGACAACTGTGAATTGCAATAACATATATATACACCAAATATAGGGCGCGAATATGTTAGTCATTCTCTTGAAAGACGGGGGTCACTTCCCAAATACGGCGCTCAATCAGCGGCCTAATGAAAACCTCACCTTAAGGGAGAACGAGTTTGGTCTTGACGGTTCATAGTGAAACCTTATGGGTCTTGCCTGAACTTTTTTTGCGAACTGGAAGACGACTATGCAAAAATACCCCATGACAGTTAAAGGCCATGCGGCGCTTGAAACCGAGTTAAAACATTTAAAAACTGTGGAACGCCCTGAGATTATTCAGGCGATTTCAGTGGCGCGTGAACATGGCGATTTGTCCGAGAATGCAGAATATCACGCCGCCAAAGAAAAGCAGGGCTTTATCGAAGGCCGCATTCAGGAATTAGAGTCGAAACTCTCTTTATCTCAGGTTATCGACCCTTCTACTATGTCAGGCGACACAGTGCGTTTCGGCGCCACAGTCAAAATCGTCAATGAAGACACGGATGAAGAAAGCACTTACCAAATCGTGGGTGAAGACGAAGCCAGTATCAAAGACGGCAAAGTCTCTATCACCTCTCCGATTGCGCGCGCCATGATTACCAAAGAAGTTGGCGACGTTTTTGAAGTAATCGCGCCCGGCGGCTCCAAAGGCTATGAAATCCTCGAAGTCAATTTCGGGTAAGGTTATAAGCGGTCGCCTCATTTGCGCTCTCTTCGCCTATCATAAAGCGAAGAGGGTTTCTTAAATGGCCACGCCTTCTGAACACGCGCTGGATTGCTGGGTCATAAGCGATGGGCGGCGCGGTATTGAAAATCAAGCGTGGGGCCTCGCCGAAGCCGCTTCTGACATCAGACCTCTCGATATTTCCAAACACATATTGACGCCGGGCGTCACGTTTCGCGCCCTCCCCCCCCTCATGCAAGTAAGCTTGCAATCTTCACCTACCGATTACGGCCTGCCCAAAACACTCCCGGAATTAGCTATTGGTTGCGGGCGCCAAGCCATTGCCGCTTTGCTCGCCATTAAAAAAGCCGATCCACGCTGTTTTACGGTCTATGTGCAAGACCCCAAGATTGATCCATCGAAATTTGATTTAGTAATTGCGCCTGAGCATGACGCTCTGTCAGGCGATAATGTGGAGTCGATGATCGGCGCGCCTCATCGAGTAAACCGTGAACGCATCGTGAAGGAAACCCTCGCCTTTGAAGAGCGCCTTTTGAACCTGCCCATGCCGCGTGCGGCCTTCTTAATTGGCGGCCCTTCCAAACTCTATCAATTCACCAAAGCAGATCACATCGCTCATATG
>CAZMEN010000015.1:23123-43458 GCA_964565335.1 uncultured Algimonas sp.
CATCAAAGATGTAGCCAATAGAGGTTATAGCGTTCTTATCACCACATCGCGACGAACGCCGGATTGGGCCAAAGCCGATTATGCCGCGCTAGCCAAAGACCTGCCCCATTTCTGGCTCCATAAAGATGGTGAGGATAATCCCTATTTCGCTTTTCTTGGCGGCGCAGAGATTATTCATGTGACGTCGGACAGCACGAATATGCTGACGGAGGCTTGCGCCACAGGCAAACCCGTCTTCCGGATGCCGCTATCAGGAAAAGCAGGCAAGTTTCAACGGCTTTATGACGCGCTGGAATCACGCTGCGGTTTGGCGCTTTATAACGGCAATCCGATTGCCCCTGATTATCCGCCCTTAAAAGAGACGGAGCGCGTGGCAAATCTTTTATGGGCGCATTTTGATCGCCGCCAAGCCGTTCTTAACTAGCGCAATTTATTAAACAGTTTTATTGTGGGCAGAACCGCCCCTCGAGATCCGTGTCTTTTCTGACCCACGCCATAGCTTGTCGCAGTACTTTTTGATGAGAAGGATTGGTATAACTCGTTACTGTATGGCCGAGCGCCGAGTATACCACACGCCCCGTCCCTGCGGTATCACCTAAACACTTCGCCCAGATAATCGGATGGTCAGACGGTTCCGGTCCCATGCGTAAATCAGACACATCACCGTAAACTGTGTTGACGGGTGAGTAACTACTCTCGTCCAATCCCGACAAAACCGTGACCTTGCCTTTGACGGGGCCATCAAATGTGTACCATTCATCAACATGCAAAAACCCTTCGCTTAAACCCTCCATGACAGGGTGCTCTGGGGCCAGCGTGACCACACGTGCCTCTTGCAATTGCGGGGCCATAGGGTGACTGATAAATTTAGTGCCCAAAAGGTCAGCAAACCAGGGCCAGTCCTCTGCGGCGCTACCGTCGCCGCTACCGTGATGTAATATGAGGCCGCCGCCGCTCGCGACAAATTTTTCAACTGCCGCTTTTTGATCGGCATTTAGCACATCAGACCCTGTCATTGAATTCAAAACAATGACCGAAAATTTTTCAAGATTCTCGGCTGTGAAAACGCCGGGGTGTTCTGTGGTGAATATCCCTGTCCCGTCTCTGTCTGCTTCTCCAGTCCAAAAACCCAACCCGCCCGCAATTCCTGAATCGTGCCGCCAGTTTGTCGTTCCAGAAAAGACCAGAACCGCGTTTGGCGCCATATATTCGTAACTTCTGGGCCATTTGAACAGTGAACCCTCTGCCGTCTTAACGGCCTGAAGTTCTGTCACCACAGGTTTATTGGCCGCTCCATCATCAGTGGGAGCGCTCTCGCCACAAGCCATGAGGACAAAAGCCGACAAAAAGGAGCCCGTGGACAGGGTGAAGGTGCGGTATAATGTTTTCATGAAACTGAATTGGCAAAGACAAACGTGTTTGGCAAGCCAGATTAAAAGGCCGCCGAGACGCCTAAATGCACAAGCCTGTGATAGCGAGGCCTTATCCCCGCCTATTCCTTGTCTTTTGGTTGCGAACCTGCCCCCTCAACCTTATCTATTCGTCAGACAAATTTATTAAGAGAGTACCTCATGAGCGATACAGTTCACCACAAAGTTCTCATAATCGGCTCCGGCCCTGCGGGTTATACGGCGGCCGTATATGCCGCGCGGGCTATGCTCGAGCCCGGCATTGTCGCTGGCTTACAGCCCGGCGGTCAGTTGACGATTACGACCGATGTCGAAAATTACCCCGGCTTCCCCGAAATTTTGGGCCCTGAATTAATGGATAAGTTCAAGGAACATGCGCTGAAATTCGGCACGGCGTTTCACGAAGACACAATTATCGATGTGGATTTCTCCAAACGACCTTTCACGATGAACGGCGATAGCGGCACGGTGTACACCGCCGATGCCGTCATTATAGCGACCGGCGCCCAAGCCAAATGGCTTGGCCTCCCTTCCGAAGATAAGTTTCAAGGGTTTGGCGTCTCGGCCTGCGCGACCTGTGACGGGTTTTTCTATCGCGGTAAGGAGGTCTTCGTTATTGGCGGCGGGAACACCGCTGTCGAGGAAGCTCTATTCCTGACCAATTTTGCCTCAAAGGTGACGCTCGTCCACAGACGCGACAGCTTACGATCAGAGAAGATTTTACAGGAACGCCTGTTCAATAATGAAAAGGTCGAAATTCTCTGGGACACAACACTCGAAGAAATATTGGGCGATGAGAATCCGCTCGGCGTGACAGGCGTGAAACTGAAGAATGTTAAAACGGGTGAAATCTTTACACGTGACACGCATGGCGTCTTTATTGCCATTGGCCACAAGCCTTCAACCGCAATTTTCGACGGCCATGTCGCCATGAATGAAGGCGGCTATATCACGACTGCACCCGATAGTACGGCGACAAATATTCCGGGCGTTTTCGCCACGGGTGATGTATCCGACGAAATCTACCGCCAAGCCGTTACAGCGGCGGGGCTGGGCTGTATGGGCGCACTAGAAGCTGAACGCTATCTGGCAGAACACGCCATATCTGAAACCGTTCAGGAAGCCGCGGAGTAAATGCCCAATTCCCTAGATTGGGACAAGGTGAAAACCTTTCACGCGGCGGCGGAGCATGGCTCTCTCACCGCTGCGGCAGACATTTTGCGTATCTCGCAATCCGCCGTATCTCGGCAAATTACGGCCCTTGAACAAGATCTAGATATTTCCTTGTTTCATCGCCACGCCCGCGGCCTGACCCTCACAGAACAGGGGCATATCCTCTATAAGGCGGCGCAAGACATGGCGCACAAAGTCGCTCTCGCGCGATCTTCCCTTCTCGATAGCCGGGAAAAGCCGCAAGGCCTCTTGCGTGTCTCCACCCCTATATCGCTCGGATCGAACTGGCTTACCTCAGTTTTACCGGAATTCATGGAAATGTATCCCGACATTGATGTGCAGCTTTTCCTAGAAGATGAAGAGCATGATCTGTCGGCCTTTGATGTGGATTGCGCCCTACGCCCGTGGCCAACGACGCAAGGCGATGTGATTGAGCGCAAACTGGGGGTTATCACCCAAAGTATTTACGCCAGTCACAGCTATCTCGCCACTCACGGCGCGCCAACATCGGTCCTGGATTTGGATAACCACAAGATTGTTGCCTTGGCGACCTTATTCCAAAACGTTTGAATAGCGCAAACTGGGTTTTATCCGCCGGCACGGAAAATACCCGAAAACCCGTACTCAGCGTCAATAATCTTCACGGCATCATGCGCGCCGCCGAAGCTGGAATCGGTCTCGCAGGCCTTCCGGACTACATGACCGTGCTGTCCAGACGCCTCGTAAAAGTCCTCCCGACCGTCAAAGGAGAGCCTTTCCAACTTTTTTTCGTTTACCCAACGGAATTGCGCGGTTCTGTAAGAGCCAAAGTTTTTCGCGAGTTTTTACAAAGAGTTACGAAAAAATGGGCCCCGCCTAAAAGCGGCTGATATCGCGCAACTGGACATGTTTTCATCAAATGGTTGCGACACCCGCGAGATATGCGTTTTTGCATAGGTGCTTTGCGGCCCGAGGGGTTCTCAAATCTTTATAAATCCCTAAATAGGGTTCACAAGACGCGGTCACGTCCTCCCCTTTTGTGGCCCTCTTTTATACCGCTTACAGTTCTCCCCGATTTGTATTGCGAAGACTTTAGCCGGGTTGCAGTTTTCTGCAAACCCGGCTTTTTTTTGGCCTTTTATTAACCTTAATGCCCCAAACACGACTTGGGTTTGATTTAGGATGTCAAAACTAATGCTTTAGGCGGTAAAATGAGCGATTCATCCCCCTTATCTGTTGCGGATATGAAAAATGACATCAGCAAACAAATTGCACCTGAATACAGAGATAAATTTATTGATATTCTCTGCCGCCATTTGGATGTGGGGGTCTCCGTCATGGACGAAAACCTCGTCTACCAATTCATCTCAGACGAGGTCTACAGACAATTAAACATCACGCCAGATGAGTTACGTGTTGGGGATCACATGTCCCGCTGCCATGAACTGATGTTCAAAAACGGTATGCTGACGCAAGAGATTCTTGAGAAGAACAAACTCTCTTCCGAACACCAAGCTAATGTTGAAGTCTCTGAAGGCACGATTAAACGCAATCTTGTACAATTAGGCGACGGCACCACGCATCATCATGTTCGTAAAGCGCTGCCGAATAATTTCACAATTTCCATTGCCGAAGATGTCTCTGATCTGGTTGAAAAAGAGAAAATCTTGGAGCGTTCCCTTGCCATCGGCAAAGCGGGGTACTGGACATATAGTTTCAAAACCAAAAAATATCAGTTTAGCCGATCACTAAAGCACTATTTTGGACACGAAAAAATTCAACAGATTCGTAAAAAGGGCATTCTGTCAATTGTTGAAGGTGAGGACCAAGACGCTTTTAGGAAAGCGATGTCGGATCTTATGAAAAACGGAAAGAAGTTTGACGAAGTTGGCCGCTCTGTAACAAAAAACGGAAATTTGCGTTGGCACCAAACAACAGCAGAAATTGTATACGACCCCTCCGGCCGTCCCTTACAAATTTGGGCCTTTGTCAAAGACAATACCCATTATAAACGGCAAGAAGCTGCGCTAGAACTTGCCAAAGACAATGCCGTTGCCGCCAGCAAAGCGAAGTCTGAATTTTTGGCAAATATGAGTCATGAGATCAGAACACCGATGAACGGCATTCTGGGTATGGCCGAATTATTAGCGAATACAGACATCACGCCACGCCAAAAAGAATTTGTCGGCGTTATAAATAACAGCGCCGCCGCGCTTCTGACAATCATCAATGATATTCTAGATTTTTCAAAAATCGAGGCAGGCGCTCTGGAACTTGACCCTACTCCGTTCGACTTGAAAACAGCTGTTAATGATGTGGTTTCCTTACTCATTGCGAACGCTCAGGAGAAAGGTCTTGAGTTGATTGTTGATTACGCCCCTCATCAACCTCGTCACTTTATTGGCGATGGCGGGCGTATTCGGCAGATCCTGACCAATCTTGTCGGCAATGCCATTAAATTTACAAGTGAGGGTCATGTCGCCATTAAGACGACAATATCAGACCCCCGAGACGGCCACTGCGTTATAAACCTAGAGGTCGTAGACACAGGTATCGGCATTCCTGAAGATAAGTTGGGGCATATTTTTGACAAGTTCACGCAAGCCGACGGATCAACGACCCGCGTTTACGGCGGAACAGGATTAGGTCTGGCGATTACAAAAAGCATAGCGGAAATGATGGGAGGCCGCGTTGGCCTCACGTCGGAACTTGGCAAAGGTTCTGTCTTTTCGGTGAAAATCTCATTGCCTTTGAATGAACAGGCGATTGAAAAACCCCTCAACATTGCGTCCCTCGCCGGGAAAAGAGCCCTGATTATTGATGACATTAAAATCAATCGTCAAATCTTTACCGAGCAACTTAGAAGCTGGGATATTCAAACGGATACGGCGGCCGACGGAGCTGAAGGTTTAAGAAAATTGAAAGACGCCAAAGCCGCAAATCATCATTATGATTTTATTATTCTGGATTATCTGATGCCGGGCATGAATGGAATCGAGTGGGCGCGGTTGGTGTCGCAAAACTCAAATCTTCAAGTCCCGCCAATCATAATGCTGTCCTCTTGTGACCCCGCAAAAAGTACAGCGCAGATGAAAGCCTTGGGAATTTTTGGCCACCAATTAAAACCCGTGCGGGAAGCCCGCCTGCACCAAAGCCTTGTGGAATTAGTGTCACTCTCTGAACAAAAGCACTTCGATACAACGACAACGCCGTCCAAAGTGGAAATGCCCGCTAAGAATCCCGGACGTAAAGGCACATTAGATATCGAGCTTGCATTCAGAGAAGAGTCCGACTCCGAATTAAACAATCAAACCGAACCACATGACAAAGCGCCGGCTTTCGCCTCAGAATCCGAAGTGAACGCTCCGATCGAGGCTGATAGAGTTGAAACCAACATAGATACAGAGGAAACCGAAAAAAGTGCCGAGGTCATGGGCCCAAGGACTCTCGAAAACGGTAAAACAGAAGTTCTCTTCGCAGAAGACTTTCCGCTCAATCAAGACGTCGTTCGCTTGATGCTCGCCGACTCGCCTTATCAACCCCATTTCGTCAATAACGGCAAAGAAGCCGTTGATATTTATGTGGCCGACCCAGCGCGCTTCCCGGTCATTGTGATGGATGTATCCATGCCCGTCATGGACGGATATGAAGCCTCTCGGACTATTTTAAAGCATGAAGCCGATAACGACTTACCGCACACGCCAATCATTGCGCTCACAGGTCACGCCTTGAAAAATGACCGTCAGGCGTGCCTCGACGCAGGTATGGATGATTTCCTAAGCAAACCTGTCAAACAAACCGAACTATTTGACCGCATTGGCTTTCACCTCCGCTCTGTTACCGAAGACACTCAGGCCCTTTCGGCCTAAGCTCTGACATCTAAATTTTGCGGAAACTGTTTAGGCGGTAGGGGCGCGCAGCGATTAAGTCGCCGTTGCTCTTAGCATCCACGCCGTCTTTTCATGCAAAGTCACGCGCGGCGCAACAATATCCGCAGTAGCATCATCTCCGGCTTCTTCGGCAATGCGTAAAACCTCACGCGCAGTTTTGGCGACTTGCTCATGCCCCTTGGCCAGAGTTGTCACCATGGTTTTCCAATCCGGACGGCCGGTTTCTTCCGTGAGCGACGAAAGCGCAGCCATTTCGGCATAAGAGCTGGGCGCATAATGACCCAAAGCCCGAACCCGTTCAGCGAGCTCATCCACCGCTGTCCACATTTCCGTATATTGTTCCATAAATTGAATGTGTAATTGCTGAAAATGCGGCCCTTCCACATTCCAGTGATAGCCATGCGTTTTCAGATAGAGCGTGTAAGTATCCGCCATAAGACGGCTCACCGCATCCGCAGACACTTTGCGGTCATCCGCTTTAATACCAATATCAATGTCCATCTTACCACTCGTTTTCTGTCAGAAGCCCTGCATTCAGGACCGGTTTTCACAGAAGCTATGTAGTCGCGCGCAAGCGTCTTTCAAGAGCGCCGGATCAGCGGCATAGGACAGGCGCACAAATCCGGGCGCGTAAAAGGCAGACCCCGGCACCAAGGCCACACCCGTTTCTTGCAAAAGCGCTTTGACGAAATCTGTATCCTGCGCAAAACGTCCGTTCCCCAGTAAAGCGCGGCAATCAAAAAAGGCATAAAACGCCCCTTCCGGCATGCGGCATGACAGGCCCGGCACGGCGTTAATAGCATTAATAACATCATGACGCCGCGCATCGTAAGCGGTCCGCGCCGCGTCGATAAAATCCTGTGGCCCTTTCAACGCCGCCACCGCCGCCCACTGCGAAATAGAGGCAGGGTTAGACGTCGTCTGCCCCATATATTTTGCCATAGCCTTGATTAGCCATTCGGGGCCGGCGCCATACCCAATGCGCCATCCCGTCATCGCATAGGCTTTCGAGACGCCGTTCATGGTCAGGGTTCGGGATTTTAAATCAGGGGCGACAGACGCGAGCGTTGCAAATTCAAAACCTTCATAATTTAAATGCTCATAAATATCATCGCATAAGATAAGAACATTAGGATGCCGCCGTAAAACCTCCGCCAGTGATTTTAATTCCTCGGCGCTATAGGCCGACCCTGTTGGATTGGACGGCGAATTGAGCATGAGCCATTTCGTTTGCGGCGTAATCGCGGCCTCAAGCGCCTCCGCGCTCAAGCGGAAATTCACCTCATCCCCGCACGCCACACGTACAGGCATTCCGCCCAAAAGCTCGACCATTCCGGGGTAAGACACCCAACAGGGCGTCGGAATAATCACCTCATCGCCTTTATTTATCGTCACGGCTAAAGCATTAAAAATGACGGGCTTTCCGCCCGGAGAGACATTGATTTCTGATAGTTTGTAATCGAGATTGTTTTCACGTTTGAATTTCGCGGCAATCGCCTCTTTTAACTCAGGAATACCGTCCACCGCCGTATAGCGCGTCTGCCCGTCATGAATCGCCTTTATCGCGGCCTCGCCAATATGGGCAGGCGTATCAAAATCCGACTCCCCCGATGACAATCCAATTATATCACGCCCTTGCGCCCGAAGGTCTCTAGCTAACTGCGTAATCGCCATTGTCGCCGACGTAGCTACAGATTGAATGGCGCGTGAGAGCGGGGCAGAGCCTGACATGTTCTAAACCTTATTCGACTTATAAGGCACTCACTCGGAAGATCCGCCTTTTTCAAGTTCACAAAACACGTAATCCTATTTACAGATGAAATCTATGGGGAACACGCATTTGGGCGGCTTCCGCAAAAGAGAGCAAAATGAGCCTAAGAGAATTTTGCGCACTTCTATTGATTTGCACAATTTGGGGTTTCCACTTTGTCGTCATTAAGCTGGCCCTCGGCGAGGCGATTGACCCGCTCTTTTATGCGGCCGTCCGTATTACGCTTGTCGCCTTGCTGACCTTGCCTTGGATGCGCTGGCATACGGGACAAATGCGGTGGGTTTTGCTTGGCGGACTGGGGTTCGGCGCGTTTAATTATCTCTGTCTTTTTATAGGTTTGGATTTAACGACAGCCTCTGCCGCCGCCGTCACTATCGAAATGTATGTCCCTTTTTCCATCCTATTATCGGTCATCGTGTTTAAAGAAAAAATAGGTCTCTGGCGGATTGTTGGCATCGCTATGGCCTTTGGCGGCGTGATGGTAATTGCACTCGCCAAACCCAGCGAAGCAGCGGGGCCTTATTATTTTCTCGGCATTCTGTTTTTAATAGGCGCCGCGTTCTCCGAAGCCGTGGGGGCCACCATTGTCAAAAAGGTCAAAGATATCGGCCCGCTCTCTTTGCTGTTTTGGTTTGCCTGTGTTGGCAGCGCCGTTCTCTGGCCCGCTACCCTTCTTTTGGAAGACGGGCAAAGCCGCGCCCTTGCTCCCGACACGCGCATAGCTTTTATTGGCGCGGTTTTATACTCAGCGGTTCTGGCCTCCGTTGTCGCGCATGGCGCTTATTACTGGCTGTTAAAGCGCCTGCCCATGCACACCGTCGCCCCCTCCGGCCTCATGATGAGCATCATCGGCGTCGGCGCAGCGGCCTGGATTTTGGACGAACCCCTCACGCCAAAATTAGTCGGCGGGGCGATTTTGGCACTATCAGGCATTGGCGTGATTTTGATAAGGAACCGCAAGCGAGCGGTGCCTCGCTAAACTTCATGAAACCAACCTGATTCCGCCCAATTCCGGTCTTATTTCAGAGCTATCACAAACCCATACCTTAGAAAGGCATGCGTTATGTATCGTTATAGTTTTGAAAAATCAGTGCTTGGCATGGTCTGTTTATTCTCGGCGCTCGTCTTTCTGGTGGCGTAGGTTACGAAATAGTGCCTGAGTTGCGGGCTTTACTGACCAAGATTTAACCTCCCAATCCCCTATCATCTGCGTGCGCCCTCTTGGCGACTCTCTGACTTCCCCCTATTGATTAACGCGAACGCCGTAGTGTCGCGGTAAGAGTTAAGGGTTGTCTTACGCGTGAACGGGTCAGTGACATATTATACCGACCCGTCATCTCAACGCGGCACGTCCGGTTTTTCGCCCTATCTTGATGACGATGTCGTTACGGATTTTTTCGAGGACGATGCACAGCGGCTAACCTCAATTATCGGCACAGTTTTTGCCATTCACATTGGCCTGTTTTTTGTTCTGTCGGCCAATTTTATTATGCCTGACTTGAAACCCGATGAACCAGAAATCTTGCCGGTGCAGATTGTTACATTTGACCCGACAGCGCCTGAAGAACCCGTGCCAGCGCCGGAACCTGAAGTCCTCCGCCCCGCGATACCCGCTCCTGCAATTGCCCCCAGACCTAAGCCGAGACCCAAGCCTGTTGCGCCGCCCCCTGATCCTGAACCAGAGCCCGTCATCACGCCGCCGCCGCCAGAACCGGACCCTATTCCTGAGCCTGAACCCGAAATCATCCCCGACCCTGTACCCGTTCCCGACCCTGAGCCTGAGCCTGAGCCTGAGCCTGAGCCTGAAATCATACCGGAGCCAGAGCCAGAACTCGAACCCGAACCTATTCCAACACCACCAGAGATTATATCTCAGCCGCTTATCGAGCCTGATCCTATTATTGAGCCTGAACCCGTTATTGAGCCGGTTATTGAACCAGAGCCCATTGCCGAACCTAATATTGAGCCCGACCCCATCCCGGAGCCCGTCATTACGCCGCCCCTCCCTATTGAACCAACACCTGACCCGACTCCCGAGCCGATCACTCCCGAGCCGATAAGTCCTGACCCCATCGTCCCTGAGCCAATCATTGAAGATGCCCCCTTCATCGAAGACCCGATTCCCGATGCCCCAATCATTGAGGATCCCATTCCCGACGCTCCCGTGATTGAGGCCCCGCTTTTGCCCGAACTGCCAGAGCCTATTGCTGAACCTATTCCGGAGCCTGAAATTCCAGATGCGCCTCTCATCACGCCGCAACCGATTGAAGAGCCGCCTGCACCCGGTATCGTCACCGAACCTGAAATCATACCGGAACCTCTGCCAGAAACTCCGTTACCGATTACCCCTACGCCCGTCATTGAACCGGAAATTATCCCGCCTACGCCCGAGACAATTGATCCGCCAGATGTGAGCGAGCCCATACAAATAGAGCCTGAGACCATCACAACTGCGCCGACAATCTTGGCTTCGCCTGACGCGCCAACGACGCCGCAAGAGATAGAAACCGCTATCCCGCAATCCCAATCCAATCCGATGGAAGATTTATTGCGCCGTCCTTCCGGTCTGAACCCCTTAAACCCTGCAAGCGGCGGCCCGACCATTTCCGGCCCGCGCTCCGGCGGCGGCAATGAAGCTATACCAGGCGGGGGCACACGCCGCGCCGCGCCCGGCGCAGGCGGCTGGACCCTCACCCCCAGTACAACACCGGGCAAAGGCTATGACGGTCTGATATTGGATATTCGTTGCCGCGAAAATAATCGCTCCCACGAAGACTGCCCAGAATATATTCGGAAAAATCGCGGGCGAGATGCGGGCGGCTTTGAGAGCTTTGAAGGCATGGCTGGGACAGGCACGGATCGCGGCCCAAGCCGCTCAAATGCCTTGGCCCCGGGGTCTGTGACAGCCGGGCAAGTCGGGGGCGGACAAAATATTTGGAAAGTCCCTCTGGGAGATAATTCCTTTAATAATGGCGGCCCCTCGACCACAGTCTTGGACGATGTAGGCGGGTTTAATAATCAGTTTTTATCTAACCCCGTGCGCACCACGAATAAGTTCTTTGAACCCGAGGCGCTTCCAGATGAAGACGCCGTCGACCCGAATGATTGGGCTTTAAAAATGAAAGATCCCGAGCCAGAAGAGAGCACGCCCTTAACAGTCCCCGATTGGATTTTAGCCGACCCCAAAACACCTGAGCCTTAGGCCGAAGCTATAGAGTTATATTTACTCAGCCTGTGTCGCCTCAACATGAATTATCAGACGATTCAAAGCGTCATCCATTAGCGCTTCATATCCCGACTTTACGAGATAGCGCCGCAAACGTGCTACATAAGGGAAGCCGGGCTGCGGTATTTCATGCAAGCTGAGTACTGTCACTATACCATCAGAATTAGTCGTCATGGCATGGGTCATAAGGCTTTCTTCGCCCACAATGTTTAGATTGATTTGTACGAATTCGCCGGGCTGTGACTGCACGATTTCGCGGCTGCCAAATTCATAACCCTTCGGACCGTTCTGCCAGGCCTGACTTTGCCCGGTCCCCTCATCGGCCCCGCCCGTTATCAAAGCAGTATTTCCAAGCTTGTGGTCTAATACAGACCAATCCTTGTAGTATTCAAGATTTCCAAGATAGGGGAAGACATCATCACTATAAGCATCCATTTCGATGGAGCGTTCAATCGCCAATGTATTGGGCATTAAAAACCCTGCAATCGCGGTTCCGATAAAAATCAGAAAAACAGTCAGAACTGTGATGAAAAATGCTTTCATAATACTTTACCCCTGCGCGTACATAGCCGTCCAAATCATAACAATCCATAAATCTAAACGTGTCTTTTTTGCCTAAGCTAGGGCGTGTTGACCTTAGAGCATACGCGCCAACACCCGATCGAAAGCCTTATCACTCAGCCAACGCCGCATAAACAAAGTGGCTTTCGCCATATGGCCGGCAGAGTAGCGCGTTTTGGGATTGTCGCTTTTAATCGCTTTTGAAACAACATCCGCGATAACTTGTGGAGAGTTACCGGGAGCGCCTTTATAATATCTTTTATTCCCAGTCTGCACAGCTTTAGCCAAGCTTTCATAAGGGCCGCCTTCAGATAGTTTGATCATGGGGTCTGTCATGACGTCCCCGAACTCAGTTTGTATCGCCCCCGGCTCAATTATTGTGACTTTTATGCCGAAACTTTTTGTTTCAACGCGCAGGCAATCAGACCACCCTTCAAGCGCATGTTTCGTCGCATGATACCACGCGCCCAATGGGGTATAGACCTTCCCTCCAATCGACGTGACATTGATGATATGCCCTGATTTTTGCGCGCGCATATGGGGAAGAGCCTTTTGCGTTAAATCCGCCAAGCCGAATAAATTGACATCAAATTGGCGTTTTGCATCTGTTAAAGGAACCTGCTCGACCGCGCCGTAAACCGCATAGCCAGCATTATTAACAAGAACATCAATTCGGTTTTGTTCTGACAAAATGCGGTCAATCGCGGCCTGAACTTGATTGGTGTCCGTTACGTCCATGGAAATAGAATGCCCGCCTAGCTCGACTAAGTCTTGCATATTTTGCACGCGTCGGGCCGCCCCATAAACAATATGACCCTCAGCAATCAAAGTCTTGGCTATATATTTACCCATTCCCGAAGACGCCCCAGTCACCAAAATTACTTTTCCCATAATCTTCTTCCCGCCGATCCGTGAGTTAATACCGTAGGAAGCTAGGTTATCCCGTGTCAATGTTATCATTTTCGACCCATGCACGGCTAAGACTTGCCGCCCCACAGAGTTGAGCGCATAAGTGATGTCTATTCTGAGGACCTTACTATGCTCATTTTTTCTGTATCCGCGGCGACCCCGTCTCTGTCTGAACCGACTATGATGGAAAATGCGACGAGCTTTGCAATGCAGGGCCTGAACCTTTTAGGTTCGCTCTTTCTCTTTGCCATCGGACTTTGCGTCGTTATCGCCGCTGTATTTTTTGTCATCGATATAACCCAGACGAAAAATACCGTGCGGCGCAATTATCCGGTGATAGGCCGCTTTCGGACGGTGTTTTCAAAATTGGGGGAGTTTATCCGGCAATATTTTTTCGCGCTCGACCGCGAAGAAATGCCGTTTAACCGCGCCGAGCGCGAATGGGTCAATGAAGTCAGTGAACATGGCTCGGACGTCGTACCTTTCGGCTCGACCAAAGTTCTGTCTCCCGGCACGCCGATTTTTGCCAATGGTCTTTTCCCGAAACTGGACGAAGAAGACGAAGTCCTCCCGCCTTTTATTATCGGTAAAGACACGCCGCACCCTTATGCGCCCAAGAGCTTCTTTAATATCTCCGCCATGAGCTATGGCAGCCTCTCCAAACCCGCCATTCAGGCGCTCTCTCACGGGGCGTGCATGTCAGGCTGTTATCTGAATACCGGCGAAGGCGGTGTATCGCCCTTCCACCTCGAAGGCGAATGCGACATTGTCTATCAACTCGGCACCGCCAAGTTTGGCGCGCGGAATGATGACGCCACTTTAAACGAAGACAAACTCCGTAAAATTTGTGAAAACCCGCGCATTCGGATGATTGAAATTAAGCTGTCCCAAGGCGCGAAACCCGGCAAGGGCGGAATCTTACCCGCTGAAAAGGTCAGCGCCGAAATTGCAGAAATTCGCGGCATCAAAGAAGGCGAAGCGGCCATTTCGCCCAACCGCCATGTGGATGCGGGAACGCCAGACGAATTGCTAGACCTAATCCATCAAGTGCGCACAGTCTCGGGCCGTCCGACGGGCATTAAATTCTGCGTGGGCAATCCGATTCCGCTTATCGATTTACTGAAAACCATTGAAGAGCGCGGCATAGAGAGCGCCCCGGACTTTATAGTGGTCGATGGCGGCGATGGCGGCACGGGCGCAGCGCCGCTGCCCCTCATCGATAATACGGGTCTGACCGTGCGCGAGAGCCTGCCGCTTATGGATGACTTGCTGCGGGAGCATGGTCTGCGGGAACGTGTCGCGCTCATCGCCAGCGGCAAACTCATTACCTCTGCCGATGTGGCATGGGCTTTCTGCGCGGGTGCGGACCTCGTCAATGCGGCGCGCGGCTTTATGTTTGCGCTGGGCTGCATTCAGGCACTGAAATGCGATAAGAACACTTGCCCTACGGGGATCACCACTCATAACCCGCGCTTGCAACGCGGCCTCGACCCATCCAACAAAGCTGTACGCGTTCGCAATTACGTCAAAAGCGTCCGCAAAGAAGTCGAGATTATTGCCCATGCCTGCGGCGTCAATGGCCCGCGTGAGCTATCGCGTGAACATCTGATGGTTGTACAGTCTTCGGGACGTAGCTTGCCCTTTAATCAGATTTGGGATCGCTCGCGTTATGAGAATTAGTGCCTCAGACTTTCAAGGCGTTCAATTAATCGTGACCTCAACACGCCTTGATAGGGACAGATTGCCCCCTACATCTGGCCCTCAACATTAAGAGACAAGTTATGACCGATACCTATACGCCTCCGAAAATCTGGACATGGGATAAATCTTCCGGCGGAAAATTTGCTAATATCAATCGCCCGATTGCGGGGCCAACATCCGAGAAAGACCTCCCCGTTGGCGTTCACCCAATGCAGCTTTACTCCCTTGCCACGCCAAATGGCGTCAAAGTCACCATCATGCTCGAGGAGCTTCTGGCCGCAGGCCATAAAGGCGCAGAATATGATGCGTGGATTACCAACATCCAAGAAGGCGATCAGTTCACCAGCGGCTTTGTTGACGTGAATCCTAACTCTAAAATTCCAGCCCTGATGGATCACAGCACTGACCCAGCCCAGCGCGTTTTTGAAAGCGGATCTATTCTTCTTTATCTGGCCAATAAATTTAACGCCTTCCTGCGCGAAGACGCGTCCGCGCGAACGGAGGCCATTTCTTGGCTCATGTGGCAAATGGGCAGCGGCCCTTATTTGGGCGGCGGCTTTGGACATTTCTATGCTTACGCCCCTGAAAAATGGGAATATCCGATCAACCGTTTCGCCATGGAAGTGAAACGCCAAATGGATGTACTCGACCGCCACTTAGCCGAAAATGACTATTTCGCAGGCGATGAATACTCCATCGCCGATATGGCCATTTGGCCGTGGTACGGACAACTCGCCCTCGGTAATTTATATGAGGGCGGAGAGTTTCTCCAGGTGCAAGATTATAAAAACGTACTCCGCTGGACCGAGCAAGTCGGCGAACGCGAAGCGGTCAAACGTGGCCGCCGCGTCAACCGCGCGTGGGGCCCCGAAGAAGAACGCGTGTTAGAACGACACTCTGCAGCGGATTTGGACTAAGAATTTCAGGCAAAAAGAATAAAAAAAAGGCGGCTCAAATGGCCGCCTTTTTAATATTTGCAATCAGGAGGGTTTAGCCTTCGTCCTCTTCCAATGTTGCCAAGGCTTCATCCGTCATGGCAAAACTGTGGAAGACATTAGAGACATCATCTACATCTTCTAATGCATCGTTCAGGCGCATCACGGCCGCAGCGCTACCCGGATTGTCAATTTCGTTCTGGGCTTTCCAAACGAGGTTGACCGATTTGGCTTCGCCGAATTTTTTCTCAAGCTCCGCCGCGACGGAACCCAAATCATCACGCGCTGTCCAGACGGTGTGAACGGGCTCATACTCATCCCACTGATCTTCTGACTCCGCATCGGTCTCGCAATCTTCGGCGCCCGCTTCAATTGCGGCTTCCATCATTGTGTCTTCGTCGGTGACAGCTAGCGGGTATTCGATCTTGCCTAATTGGTCGAACATGAAAGCAACTGAACCTGTTTCGCCGAGATTGCCGCCATTTTTAGAAAACGCTGTACGCACTTCCATTGCGGCGCGGTTTTTATTGTCTGTGCTGGCTTCAACAATGAAGCCAATGCCGCCCGGGCCAAAACCCTCATACCGAATTTCTTCGTAATCATCGCCTTCGCCGCCCGCGCCTTTATCAACCGCGCGTTGGATATTATCCTTGGGCATGGATTGGCCCTTAGCATTGGCAATCGCCAAGCGCAGACGCGGGTTCATATCCGGGTCGGGGCCGCCCATCTTAGACGCAATCGCAATATCTTTTGCGAGTTTAGAAAACAATTTTGAGCGAAGCTTATCCTGACGCCCTTTGCGGTGTTGGATATTCGCCCATTTTGAATGGCCTGCCATGGCTATCCCTTCATACTGAAATTCAAGTGTCCCGCGTCATAGCAGATGCGGCGCAAGGGGCAAGTCATCGCGCAGGAGAGTTTTCAGGATAAAAGGTTGATACAAACCTTAGTGAAGCCGCACCTTCAAACTCGAAATGGCGTGAACGAAACTATTAGGGGCCATGCGTTGTTCTCCCGTCCAATGGATATTGGGAAACCGCTCTAGAATTTTGCGGTAAGCCAGTTCCAACTGCATCAGCGCAATACGGCTACCAAGGCATTTATGAGGGCCGTGGCCGAAGGCGAAATGTTTAGCCGCGTTCTCGCGCGTTATGTCAAAACGATCAGGGTCGGGGAATACAGTCGGATCGCGATTTGCCGCGCCAAACCAGAGAATAACTTTCTCATCCGCCGCAATTTTTTGCCCATTGAGTTCAGTATCCTGTATTGCCGTGCGCCGCATATGAATGACAGGAGAGATAAGCCGCAAAGCCTCTTGCAACATTTTCGGGATGAGGTCAGCATCGTCCAAGACAGCCTGTTTCTGCGCGGGATTTTCCGTCAGCAGCCGCATCGTCCCAGAAAGAGAGTTTCGTGTCGTGTCATTGCCCGCAAAAATAATTAGGAGCCAAGAGCCGTCGAGATATTCCTGCGGCAACGCCTCTCCGCCCAGAGTACTCTGAGCAATCACGGTCAATAAATCATCGCGCGGATTAGCGCGCCTATCGGCCATCACCTTCCGGCCGTACTCAAACATGGCATTGACGTTTTTAATATAGCGCGGAATGAAAAGCGGGTCTTTGACAAAAGTGCCAAAAGGGGAAGCGACGACCTGCTGCGCCATCTCAAGGTAATGCATCCACTCTGTTATTTTCGGGCGATCTACTTCATCTACGCCCAACATTTCGCATAAGGTAAAGAGCGGTAGTTTTTCGGAAAAATCTTGCGCGAAATCGACAACACCATCGCCCGCTTTGGCATTGGCTTCTAGGCCATCCAAAAGACCATCAATATGCGCACCGACACGTTCCTTTAACGTCGCGACATATTTGGGAATAAAGAAGTCCTTTTGTTGCAACCGCAATTCCATATGGCGCGGCGCGTCCAAATTGATGAGGCTATTCACTGCCGCCGGCACGAGCTTTTTTGGAAAACGCAAATGTTTTGGCGGCAAGGCCATGTTGATAGAGCCGCGCTCGGACGAATAAATTTGCGGATTAACCTCAACATGTTTTATGTCCTCATAGCGCGTAACCGCCCAAAACCCTCGCGTCTTTCGCGGCAATGCTGTCCAAGCGATCGGGGCCTGCTCGCGCAAATAAGTGTAATAGTCAAAAGGATGCCCCCGCGTGAAAACCGACGGCGCACAGAGCTTGTTTGACTGAGCCTTCGCATAGGCAGCACCGAATTTCGGCACATCGTAAAGCGCTTCTTCGAGAATATGATCACTGACGAGTTCCATCGTCGACGTTTAGGCAAGTTACGAGCAAATTTAAAGCTCCCAATATAAAGCGGGGCCATGCAGTTTTGACGCCTAAAAAACGTATTAAATACGCTACATATGCACCACCGTAGCTAAGAATGGCGATCTTTGTAAACTTAGCCGCCCTGTAGATGGACTATGAAGAACTTTCAGTTTAGGCTAGTTCCGGAAGGTAGGGATTTGGATGTAATGGACAAACCGTCCGCACAGGTCAGCAGTATACTTGACGTTATCGATCACATCGAGGCGCAGGATAAGGCTGCATCTGCCTTTAATGCATTCAGAGAGTTCACTCACCTGTTTGGCGGCACCTCTCTCTTAATTGGAAAAATAATTAACCCCGTCATCGAGGGTCAAAGCATCGATAATTTCGGGTTCGCAGACTGGCCTGAGGAATGGCAAAAGCGCTGGGTTGACGAAAATTACATCCTGCATGACCCGATCTCTAAATATGCGATGCAAACATATGAGACTTTTGAATGGGATACAGCCTATGCAGAAGCGTCTGAATTTGGAAAACGTATATTAGAAGAAGGCCGTCAATACAGCTCCCCCGTAGGAATCGCGATTCCCATAAAAGCTGGCGACTTGCCCCCGGGGGTTGTTTCTATTGGTTTTGATGAATCCATCCCCCCGCCGGACGATATTACCCGCCTCGAAATGGTCTCCATTCATTGTTACACGCATTTATTACGCCTTTTAAACATTATGGAACACTCGACACCCGGCCTCCTGACCAAACGCGAGACCGATGTGCTGAATTATGTCGCTGCCGGGAAAACGAATTGGGAAGTCGCCACAATCTTCGGGATTAGCGAGCATTCCATCGCGCAACATATGAAAAACATTTGCCGAAAAATGAATGCTGCTAACCGCGCACATGCGGTCACCTTAGCCATCAAATCCGGACAAATTATCACCTAATTCTTTGACGCCGCTGACCTGTTCAGCGGCCAATTATGTGCCCTAACCCCGCACAGCACCCCTCTCAATGCTGTCTATACCCAATTCTAGGTATAGGCCCGAAAATTGCACCCCTCTATCACTATCTTAAATGGAGGCATCAAATGATTCATGTTGTGACGAAACAAAATAGAGAGCTCTATGCAGAGGCTCTCGAGGATATGTTCAAGATGCGGTATCGAGCCGCCGTTGAAGAGATGGGCTGGCGGATTGATATTGATGAGAACGGCCGCGATATCGATGCCTTCGATTATCCTGACACAGTTTACATGCTCTACTACAATCCAGACGGCAGCGTCGGCGCGTGCGGACGTCTTAACCCCTCAACACGACCACATCTGCTCAGTGAAGTCTTCCCTGACATGTGCGAAGGCGGCGCCCCCAAGTCCGACAATGTTTATGAATATTCTCGTTACCTCGTGGAACGCAAAGGCAAGTCGCAAAAAGAATTCATGAAAGCTTGGATGCTCATCACCCAAGCCGTTAATGAATATTGCCTCGAAAAAGGTATTGAGAGCGTGACTTGGCTCGCCAGAAAACGTCTTTACGGCCTCTCGACTTATCTTTGGAAAACCCGGCCTCTGGGCATGCCCAAATATTACGAGGATGACCAGAAAGAATATATTGCCGCCATTTCCAGAATGGACCTCGATGGTCTGGAGCGCGTTCGTAAATATTCGAAAACATTCGAACCCGTGGCCAGTTATATTCTGCCGCTACGTTTTGCGGACAAGCCAGACCCGCTCAAGATTGCGTCTTAGAGTCATAAACCCGAAATGAGTCACAATCCCGAAATTTAATTGAGAGATAATTCAATGGGACTTCAATTCCCTCACTCAACATCCAAGCCTCAGCCTGCCCGGCCTCTATCGCTCAATAGCGATGAGAAGCGGCGCTATGATGAAGATGGAGTCGTTTGCCTTCGCGGTGTCTTAACACCCGAGGAAATAGCTAAGCTCCGCATGGGCGTGAATAAGCAGATGCTTGGCCAAAACGGCCGCTATTCTTCTTATGATTTTGAAAATATTCAAAAACAGGTCTGGTCTGGAAAAGACACGATTGAGGTCGAAGGTGCGGATCGTTTTGACATCGAACTCTTGGAACTCATCATGAAGACCGACCCGGAGGCTCGCCCCATTCGGGATGAGGTCAAAGGTAAAGAAGAAGGGCGTTTTTTCTATGACGCCGCAGGCTGGCGTTTTTACGACGAAATTAAATCCGTCGCGACAGACTCCGCCCTTCCCGCCATTGTTACAGGTTTAATGGACACGACTTATACAAATTTCTGGGAAGATACGACCTTCGTCAAAACACCCGGAACAGGCCAGAGAACAACCTTCCATCAGGATTGGAGTTACTTCCAAATTGACGGCGAAAAATGCTGCATCGTCTGGATTGCGCTTGACCCCGTCAGCCGTGAAAACGGCGCGATGGAATATATTCGCGGTTCTCATAAATGGGGCAAAACCTATGCACCTAATGTGCTCATCGCCCAATCCATTGACCCCACTTCGCC
>CAZMEN010000016.1:0-41940 GCA_964565335.1 uncultured Algimonas sp.
CGCGGTTGGCGGTTTCACGGGCAGAGCTGCGCCCCCCGCCGCGATAATCGCGAATGCCGTATTTGGCGTCATAGGTCATATCCGCATGGCCGGGGCGGTAACGGTCTTTGATCTCTGAATAATCGCGGGAGCGTTGGTCTGTGTTCTCAATCAAAAGTGATATTGGCGTACCTGTCGTTTGGCCTTCAAAAACGCCGGAGAGGATTTTCACCGCGTCAGCTTCGCGCCTTTGGGTGACAAAACGCGATGTGCCGGGTTTGCGTTGGTCGAGAAAGGTTTGGATATCGGCCTCTGACAGCGAAAGGCGCGGCGGACAGCCATCGACGACACAACCAATAGCGGGCCCATGGCTCTCGCCCCAAGTCGTAAACCGAAATAAATGACCAAATGAATTATGTGACATGAGACAGCTTTAGCCCTGTGTGACTTTCGCCGCTAGGCCCTTATTTGCCGAAAAATGTCTTTATCCTGTCAAAAAAAGACAGTGATTTGTTAGGGCTAGGTGAAGGATGTGGAGCCGATGTGACTTGGTCTTTAAAGTCGGACCATCTGTCAAAATCATCGCTTAGAAAGTTTTGTAAACCCTGCGGTGACTTGCAAAATGCATGGCTCAGCTCGCTCATATCCGGAAGATCACTCTCCTGATTAGGGCGCGTTGTAATAAAGAGAGGGTTGTCAGGCGTTCCGCGCGCCTGTGCATTTAAAATCGTCATATGGCCTGCAAGGCTGATGTCATAAATGAAATTGACTGTGGCAGGGCCGAAGCCTCTAAGATAAAAGGCCATATTCGCAAAGGCGGGGTCATCCGCAATCCCTTTGGCACTCATCTCAAAAGAACTGCCGTCCGCGAGTTCTATGATGAAGAACCCAAATTCATCCTGTCCATCATGCTGTGTGGCGGCGATGAGGGTTTGAATAGCCCCACGCGCTTCATCACTAATGGGGGCGGCTTCACCGGATTTGAAATGAGTGAGAAATATATCAAAGCTCATATTCAGGGTATGAACTGTGTTTCATGCAGGCGCAAGGAGGCTGAGACAACCGGTGTGAAGAGTACTAAATTGAGACACCTTTTTTAAAAAGGCTATTCTCTAAAACGCCCGTGCGCCTGCGCGTACGCGAATGGTTTGGGGAGCAGGGGGGATGAGGGTTTCATACGCCGCTTTGGCTTGTAGAAAAGCTTTCACATTAGAATAGGGGCTATCGGGGTGAAAGAACTTCGCTTTCTTGCGCCAAGCCGAACGAATTTCAGCTTCGCGGGCACCCATGGAAACACCCAAAGTCATCATTGCTTGTTGCCGCGTCATTCCCGATTATCTCACTTAACTTTTTATTATCCCTAACAATGGGTTTATAAATGCGCCTGACTCGTTAAGAACGCCTCAAAAAGCATGGTTAATATTGAATTATTTTAATATTAGCGCGCAAATACTCATTCGCTGCGTATCTATATTATGACTGAAACATCTTCTGCCATTCCCGCAACGCCTACGGCTGAACTTTATCAGGCCGAGGGAGACAAAAACCTCGATTGGGTAAGTGCCCAAGACCCCATAGCCCTGTTTGAAACATGGCTGGCGGAAGCTGGAAAAACAGAGTCCAATGACCCCAACGCTATGTCGCTTGCGACTGTGGATGGTGAGGGCCTGCCCGATGTGCGGATTGTTTTGCTAAAAGGTTTGGATGAAAAGGGCTTCGTTTTTTACTCCAACGCGCAGAGCGCCAAAGGCGTGCAGCTTACGCAGGAAAAGGCGGCGCTTTGTTTTCATTGGAAAAGCCAGAAACGCCAAGTTCGGGTGCGGGGTGATATAGAACAGGTAAGCGGGGCGGAAGCGGATGCGTATTTCGCAAGCCGGGCGCGCGGCTCCCGCATTGGCGCGTGGGCGTCAGATCAATCTCGTCCTGTCGCGGACCGCGAGACTATGATGGCGCGCGTGGCGGATGTAGAAGATCGTTTCAAAGACAAGACAGTCCCGCGCCCTCCACATTGGAAAGGCTGGCGGGTGAAGCCGCGCTCAATCGAATTTTGGCAAGATGGTGCGTTCCGTCTCCACGACCGCATCGTGTTCATGGCGTCCGATAATGGATGGACGACGCAGAGGGTCTTTCCTTAAGGGGCCTGTCAGGCAGGTTTACATCTTCAAAACCTAATTTTCAGGTGTGATGAGGGCTATGTTTCGACGGGCTCTCCCTATTCATAACCTTTTAGCTCTGATAGTGTCGCATTATGGAAGGTGTTATTTTTCTTATATTTCTGAGCTTTGTGTTCTTTATGATTTCCAGTTCTAAAGGAGGATCAAAAGGAAAAGTAAAGTCATCAATGGGAAAAGCATCCAATGTTCCGCCCGCGCTTCAGGCGAGATGGGATGCGCAGGATAAATTGAAAACCGCCGCAAGCGATAATACAGCGGCCAATGACAGTCCTTGGTCCTATGGTACCACTAGCGGACGAAAAATTAAAACGTCAGGGACGCAGTCCAAGGGATCCCGCTCGGCGCAAATGACACTGGCGCGAGCCACGGCGAATACAGCTCGCAATCTGAAGCGGACGAATGATGAAAAGCGCGCTACGGCGGATAATGCTTCGCGCTCCCGTCACGCGATAATGGAAGACAAAAATTTCAACCGTCGCCATGATTGGGGACGCCGCGGGGCCGGGCGTACGGTCTTGATGCCGTTTATTATGAGCGCTTTGATTGCGGCGGCGATTGCCGTTCTGTTTATGACGGAATAATGCGCAGCATCTTGTCCCAATCTACATAAAGACTTAAGAGCGGCTTATGACCGACAATAAAAACCCTGCCTTGCGCACAGACTTAACCGTGACTCCAAAACGCGAAAGCGGCATTAGGCGTAGGCGTGTTCGCCGATGGGTTTTGAGGCTTACACTCCTATTGGCGATATTGTCGCCATTGATTTTCATTATGGCAGGTGTGGGCGCGAAAATCGGCTTATGGGATTGGCGTTTTGGTCTGGGAACACTAACCCGTGAGGTTGG
Source organism: uncultured Algimonas sp. (assembly GCA_964565335.1). GTDB lineage: Bacteria > Pseudomonadota > Alphaproteobacteria > Caulobacterales > Maricaulaceae > Litorimonas. The sequence continues at coordinate 2,999 of CAZMEN010000016.1, forward strand.
GCCTAAAATATTGGTGGCGACATTAGTCATGGGACTAATCTCACTCGTGCTCGCCTTTATCATGCATCCGCGTAAAGGCTTCGTTGTCGGGGCTTTGGCCGTGATTATACCGCTCGCAGGGTTTGCGAATTTACACGCGGTTCAAAGTAAAGTCGCGAAACTGCCTTTCATCCATGATGTAACAACGGACACCCAAGACGTACCGCAATTCGGCGAGATTATCATGGCCGAGAGGGCGGAAGTTGAAGGCGTGAACCCAACAAATTATAGCGGGAAAACGGCGCCTACGCGGGACGCCAAAGGTAATTCGGGCCAAGAGCTTGTCTCCGTCCTGCAGACCACAGCCTATCCTGATATTCGCCCGATCGTGATTGGCGAATCACGGGAGGTTGTTTTTGGCCGCGCCGAAGCGGTGGCAAATCAGATGGGATGGGATATAAAGTCCTCAGACCTGTCAAAGGGCCTCATCGAAGCGACAGACACCACATTCTGGTATGGCTTTGAGGATGATGTAATTATCCGCCTGCGCGACTCAGAGGGCGGCGGCACGCTTGTGGATGTGCGTTCTCTCTCGCGAGTGGGCGGCTCTGATTTGGGCAAGAATGCGGACCGCATCCGGAAATTTTTGACGAAAATGAAAGCGGGCGAATAAGGCCTGTTTCGTATTAAATAACGCTTACGCTGCACCGGCTTTCGCAGGGTAATATTTCTGCTTCAATCCATCTGGCCCATCTGCCCTAACCCGTCCCTCTTGGCGCATATGAATGAGATGGGACAGCACACTATGCGCTGCTGCGGGGTGCAAGCGCTTATCAATATCGGCGTAAAGGTCTTTGACCATATCATAGATATCTGAAAGGCCCCGCTGCACAGCGTCTGAAATCTGTGTTTCGCGGGTTTTGCGGTGGTCTATATAGGCCTGTACGAATGTATCTACCTCTGTGATGGCAGGGCCATGCGTAGGGCGAAGCGTGTCAAAATGACGGTCATAAACGCGCCTAAGCGAATCTAGATAATCGCCCATATCACCGTCAGGGGGGCTAACGACACTGGTCGACCAGCCCATGATATGATCGCCTGAGAAGAGCGTGTTTTCTTCCTCCAAGGCATAGCATAAATGGTTCGACGTATGGCCCGGCGTATGGATAGCTTCCATCGTCCAGCCATCACCCTTGATGATTTCGCCGCAGCGAATTTCTACATCGGGCTTAAAGGTGAGGTCATCCCCTGCTTCAAGCCGTACTTCGCCGCCTTTGGGCGGTTCCGGTTGCAGGCCATAGCCATAAACCTGACATCCGTGCTTTTCCGCCAAAGGTTTTGCCATGGGAGAGTGATCGATATGATGGTGTGTCACTAAAACATGGGTCACAATGCGGCCTTCTAAGGCGCTATGTAAGGCCGCCATATGACTTTCACTCGTGGGGCCGGGGTCAATGACGCAGACATTTTTGTCGCCTATGATGAAAACCCCCGTTCCGGTATAGGTGAAAGGGCCGGGGTTGTCGGCCACGACACGCTGAACGAGCGGGCTGAGTTGGTCGCAGCGCCCATATTCAAATTCAAAATTCCGTACAAACGGTATCGCCACGGCTTAGACACTTTCTTTATTTTGACGGGTAGCGCTTTTTCGCTCGGCCACTGGCGTGCTGTTTAGGGCAGGGGGGTAGTGTAAATCAACCGCTTCGCGCAAAGCCAAGCCCAATATTGCAGTGGACTTCAATTTATCCTCCAGCGGTAGGGCCAGCGGTGGGCCCATATCGGTTTTATTGACATCCACAATATAGATTTTGCCGTCATTTGCGTCCCTTAAGATATCCAACCCACCCCAGTCTAACTTCATTTTTTGACAAAAGCGTGAGATGAGCGCGCGTTCTTCGTCGCTGAAATGGATTTCAGGGCGGCTGAGGCGACAGCGGGAGTTCAGGTTTTCAAACCTTTGACCAATCGGACGCTCTTTCAAATAGACGAGAGGGATGTTTCCGAACACAGTGGGGCAGCGGTGGTCCAAAACCGTACCGTCCGCAGTTTCGGCCATAATCAGCTTTTGATAGACCCAACCCTCACGCGGCTGGCAATTCTCAGTCGCAATATAACCGTCATGCTTGCCGTTCAGTTCAGACTTGCAAATGAAAGGCGGGGGGGCCGTGCGGGGGTCAATGCGAAGGCTGTAGCCAAAGACCTCTGCAAAGACATCGGCCACGCGAGATTTGCTAATGTCGGTGCAGTCTCTGTTAAGGCCGGGCGGAGTGGTTGGGTCTTCCTCCAAATAGGTTTGGTCGCTAAAGTAAAAATACAAATCCGCCGTAGTTTTCTTGTTTGCGGCTTGTGGCGGCAAAGATAAATCAGTGTCCAGATTTTCTAATCCAGCCTGACGCATAGTGCCCCATAGCAGATAGACGTTTTGAACGGCCCGTGGATAGACGACAACCCTGCGGAGCGGCCCGGAAAAGGCCGGCGCTCGTTTGTTTTCACTTCGGAAATAACGCCACCATATATATATGTCTTTAAACAGGGCCGGATTGAACGGTACAAAGGCGCCCGTTTCCCGCACGGTCACGCCGCGCCAGCTCCAATCAAAATCGGACGGGGTCACAAGGCGTAAATTTCAGATTTTACGGGCGCTGTCAGATGCATCAGAGCCAAATTATGTGGGAAAGGTTTCATAAGGATGTTTTATATTGTTTTCAGCACTGGCTGACGCGTGTTTTTCGACTCTGGAAGGGTTTTATAGCTGTTTTTTAGGCAACCGAATCTCAATTTATTGTTTTTTTGGCGTGATTTGGGTTTGCAGAGCCAATCTACCCGAGTCAAATGCAACGAAATGCCTTAACAAGAGGCGCTAGGTGACAAAATTACAACACAAGTTCAAAAAAGGTCAATTTTTCTGTCTTTTTGTCAATGTTGCCGCTTGAATGTTGCGCATTAATAGATTTTAACGACAACATGTCCGGAAATTAATCCGAGAAATAATAAAAAACCAGTTCGAAGGGGTTCATAATGAACATTACCGACAAGGCACGGCTATTACAGACGTCAGTGCTCTCCACACTATTTGTGAGTTTAGCTGTTCCTGCATATGCGCAGGTTGTTCAGGACGATGACGTAGATCTCGTTGTGGAACAAATTAATGAGGAAGAAGAAGAGACAAGTTCACGCGGGGATGAAGTCGTTGTAACGGGTTCACGCGTTAAACGTGATACATTCTCTAGCATCTCTCCTCTACAGGTTATCTCAACTGAATTGTCTCAAGATGTGGGTTTGTTTGACCCTTCAGCAATCCTTCAGCGTTCAGAAGCGGCCTCAGGTCAGCAAATTGATGCGACGTTCCAAGGCTTCGTTCTTGATAACGGTCCGGGTTCACAAACATTGAATATTCGTGGTTTGGGTGCTGACCGTACACTTCTTTTGATGAATGGTCGCCGGATTGCTCCAGCTGGTGTGGAAGGCGCGCCAACAAGTCCTTCCATTAACTTGCTTCCTGGTTCTTTGATTGAGCGCTATGACTTGCTCCTTGACGGCGCATCATCCATCTATGGTTCTGATGCGGTTGCTGGTGTGGGTAACGTGATCTTGAAAAAAGACTTTGAAGGTCTCGAAGTCTTCGGTTCCGGTAACTATAACCCACGCGGGGGCGGTAATGACTACACAGTCAGCGCATCATGGGGTAAAAATACGGACCGTGGTTTCTTCGGTGTCGGCGCAGAATATGACCTTCGCGACGAAATCAGAATCGCAGACCGTGACTTCCTTGCCGGTTGTGATACGCATTACGAAGTCACCGAAAGCGGTGAAATCAGAACTTTGGGTGTTCGCGACCGTTTGGTTATCGAAAATAGAACGCCAGGTGTCAGTATTCCTGACAACGAATGTAAAATCGGTGGTATTACTGGCCGTATCTTCATTCCCTTTACGAACCTAGGGTCAGTTTACCGAACTGACGGTGCTGGCAACTCCGGTATTCCGGGTTACGATGAATCAACAGGTGGCTTCGGCGATGTTGATGCAAATGGCGATGGTATCCGTGACGTTGACTTCAATAACGTCAACACAAACGGAGACAATCCTGAGCGGACATTTATTCCAGAGCAAAAACGCTACAATATCATGGCGTTCGGTGAATACACGCTTGAAGGTGAAGCCAATGTCACGCCTTACTTTGAGGCGCTTTATTCACGGGCTGAGATTGCTTCAGAAAATACAGGTAATGCGCAAGTGTTCCCGTTTGTGCCTGCTGCCAACCCGACCAACCCTTGTAATATTGGAACTGGTGTTGACTGTCGTGCCGCACAAAATGCGGGCGGATTGTTCCCGAACCCTCTAAGTACTGGTTTCAGCTTACCTGCACTTCCAATCTTTGCTGTCAAAGGCGATCGTGACAACTTTGACGTCACTCAAGAGCAAACACGCTTCGTTGGTGGTATCAAAGGCGACTTGCCTTGGATGAATGTAGGTCTCTTCAGTGATTGGGAATTTGACGTTTCCGGTACATATTCTCGTTCAGAGGGTAATTCTACTCGCCGCGGTATTCGTGAAGATAAATTGGCTTTTGCTTTGGGTGTTGATCCTTCGGCTGATTTTGATGGCGACGGCATCTTCGATAATGACGGTGACGGCATTGCTGATGATTATGACCAAAACGTAGACTTTAGTTTCATCTTCGGTGTGCCTGAGTTTGGCGTAAATACGCCGGCTGGTGTTATTGAACCTTGTAATGCTGCGGGTCTCGCTAACCCAGGCGCTTTGCTGGGTGATGTGGCAGATGGCTGTGTGCCTGTGAACCTCTTTGCAACAAGTCTTCTTGATGCGGCTGTTGGTGATTTCGCAACTCAAGCTGAACGTGATTATGTGTTTGGTGAGCGGACGTTCAGAACAGTCTATGAGCAAACAATCTTCTCAGGTGTACTAAACGGACGTATCGGTAAAACCGCTGCGGGCCCAATTGGTGCTGCTCTTGGTTTCGAAATCAGAAATGATAAGATCAATTCAGACCCATCTGCTGTCGCTTCAAATGGCTTGTTCTTCGGTTTCTTCTCTGACGGCGGTGCTGTTGGTGACAAAACAATCAAAGAACTCTTTGCTGAGGTCGACATTCCTCTGATTGCTGACTATCCGCTCTTCAAGAGCTTGGAGGTCAACATCTCTGGTCGTTTCACTGATGAAGAGTTTTATGGTTCTGCCGGAACATACTCTGTTAAAGGTGGCTGGCGTCCGGTTGACTCGCTCCTGTTGAAAGCTAGCTTTGGTACGTCCTACCGTGCACCGAACTTGCGTGAAAACTTCTTGCGGTCGCAATCTGGATTTAACTCAATTACTGACCCTTGTGCGGTTCCAAATGACGCCTTTACCACAGGTGTTTATGTTGCAGCTGACGACACTCGTGAACAAACGACATTGGATAACTGCATCCGCGAAGGCCGAGACCCAACAACTGTTGGTATCGAACCTACGCAAATGTTGACGACGGTTACAACGCCGAGTGTTGAAATCTCAGCTGGTGGGTCTTTGGAACTTCAGCCTGAAACATCGAAATCCTTCACAACCGGCTTCTCTTTCACACAGCCTTTCTTTGAAAGCTTCGACTTTGATCTTGGTATGAACTACTATGACATCAAAGTGGAAGACGCCGTTGTAGAGCCATCTGCTGCCTTTATCGTTAATGACTGTTATAACCGTGATGATGGTATTCGGTCTACTTTCTGTGATCGTATCTCTACGGATGATCCGGCTACAACACGCGGCCTTGTCTCTGACGTTTTTGCTGGTTTCATTAACCAAGATGAAGAAACTGTTCGCGGTCTCGACATCAATGGTCGCTTCGCAAAAGAGTTTACGGCCTTTGATCAGCCTATGGAATTTGGTTTGAATGTTCGAGCAAACAAGCTCTTAGAACGCAGCCAACTCTTTATTGATGATGCCGGTGAAGAGCTATTTGATGAAGATGCTGGTGAATTTGGTTTCCCTGAGTGGACAGGTACAGCAACAGCATTCCTTGATTGGGATGACTTCCGTTTCACATGGCAGACACGCTATATCGATGCGGTTGAACAACAGGCTGATGGTATTGACCCATTCTCTGATGCTCTTGACACACGAGGCACTGGCTTCTTCGGTCATACATGTACTGGTGGTGTATTCTGTCGTGACGTTGGTTTTGCTGACGATTACATGACACATACAGCGTCTGTGCGTTATGCTGCCGACACTTGGACAGTTCGGGCTGGTATTTCGAACCTCTTTGATAGAGAGCCGCCAAAGGTCGATAGCAATGAAGTTCTGGCTATCTCCAACACACCAATTGGTAACGGCTATGACTTAGACGGACGTGAGTTCTTCATCTCAGCTCAGAAACGTTTCTAAGCTAAGTGATTTTACAAATCTTGAGAAAGCCCTGACCTTTGGTCGGGGCTTTTTTTATACGTGATTGTTGACGGCCTATTTCAATATGGGTTCAAGATTTGACTTCACGAAAAATTTACAGACCACATCACGAAACTGCGGCAATTTGATGCGTTAAGGTGTAAAATAGCCTGTTTTCACTGCGATTATTGCTTCACTTGAATTGCCTTACCCATTTCATTCAGTTTATTAATGCACTCAGAACGGAGTCCTTTTATGAAAAAAATTCTACTTACCTGTGTTGCTGCGCTCGGCATTGTCGCAATGGCGCCTGTTAGCGAAGCCGCCTCTGCGGTTAATCCTTACCCTATGGAATATTGGGCTGCCCCTAACTTTATGGACAATGTGGAGCTTTCGCCGTCTGGCAAATATGTGGCTTTCAGAAAAGCCGATAGTCAGAAGGGTGATCATATCATCGAAGTCTATGAGACTGCGAATATGGCGAAAAAGCCCAAAAGGGTTGGCGCTAAATCCATGAAAATCCGTGGCCTTAGCTGGGTCGGTGATGAAGAAATGGTGATTTCTTTTAACAAGCAGGTCAGTAAGAGAATTAAAGGTTTCAACCAAGGCGCTTTCAAGAGCAAGCTTGCCCTCTACTCAATGAAAACGAATAAATTTGAAGAATTAAACGCCGACGATTTTAATCTGAGCTTGGCAAATATTCTGGTGAATGAACCTGATCACGTTTTGGTTCGTTATGCTTATTTTGATAGATCCGAAGCGTCTCGTGCACCGAGTTTTTATAAATATAACTTGAAAACCGGGGCCAAAAAATTAGCTCTCAAAGGCAATCGGGACATGCGAGGGTACCGTTTTGATCCAGATGGAAACCCACGGTTTGCCCTTGAATTCGATGCGGGTAGCCGCGAGACTGTTTACCTCTATCGCGATGTAGGCGGCAGCGGTTGGAATGAATATTATCGTCAGAGCGAAGATAGTTTTGAGACGTTTAACTATGCTGGTCTCGTCGAGGGTGATCCGAACAGTATTTATGTCATCGCGCACAATGGAAACGACAAAGAAGGTCTCTGGAAGTTTAATCTGAAAACAAAGAGTTTTGGTGAGCTGGTTTATCGCCGTAATGATGTCGATCTCTGGGGCACTATCCGTCATTCAAACCCTTGGCAAAATTCCGGAAAAGTAACGGGTGTTCGTTATTTTAAAGACAAATTCCATGCGAAATATTTCGACAAAGAAGAAGAAGCAATTATCAAGCAATTTGAAGCCGTCATTCCGAACGCTCACAGTGTGTCTATTTCGAGCCGCTCACGTGACGGTGATGTTTTAATTCTGAGAAATTCGGGACCGAAGGACCCGGGAACTTTCTATCTTTTCAATAGAGGGAAATTCTCTCCAATTGGCGGGGTCAACAGTTTGCTCAAGGGGGATAAGCTAGCCGATTTGGAATATATCACTTATACGGCACGCGACGGCAAAAAAATACCAGCCTTTGTGACGCGGCCACAAGGAAAAGGACCGTTTCCTCTCGTTGTAATGCCACATGGCGGCCCTTTCGTTGCGGAAACAGTGTCTTATGATCCTTGGGCTCAGATGCTAGCCAATAATGGGTATATGGTTTTACAGCCTCAATATAGAGGGTCTAAAAACTATGGTCTCGACTTCTATCAAGCTGGATTTATTGATGGCGGTGAGGGCGGTAAAAAGATGCAGGACGATAAGGATGATGGTGTTAAATACCTGATTTCCAAAGGTGACGTTGCTGCGGATCGTGTCGCTATGTTTGGTTGGTCTTATGGCGGCTATGCCGCTTTAATCGCCGCGGCGCGTGAGCCGAATATTTACCAATGCGTAATTGCTGGAGCTGCCGTGGCCGATAACCTTCAACAAGTTAATTATTACCGGTCTCGAATTGAGGGAGCGCAAGCTGTTGAGCAGTTGAACTTCTGGGACGATTCGATCAGCCCAATTAAGGAAGCTAGCAAAGTCAATGTGCCTATGTTGATTATTCATGGGTCTGTCGATCAGCGCGTGCCGATTAAACACAGTGATAAATATGTCAAAGAGTTAGAGAAATACGGCAAATCATTTGAGTATATCGAGCTTGAGAATGCTGATCACTTCTCCAATACATTGTTCTATAATCATAAGATGAAAGCCTATCCGCGTATGATGAGCTTCCTGAAAAATGATTGTGGTCCGGGAGGATTATAGGCTCTGAGCTGACTTAATGGCTTGACCCCAAGTAAATTCTAAAGCCTCCTGCGGGGGGCTTTTTTATTGGGCGAGATTTGGCGTATTGTCATCAAGAAGGGTTGGGGCGCTCTACTGTCCGCACCAAGCATCATAGTGCGTGTCTTAATTGTCCTGTTGCCGTGGTGAGTGACCCATTGATGGAATTTTTAATATCGAAAGGCGGTATTCTTAGCCAAGTTCAATTTACTTTTTAATTGGCGCGCCCTTTCAAATTTCCAGAAACCTCATGTCCAGTGCGCGATAAGAGCGGGCATTTGATTGTCAATTTAACGACGGATGAGACACGGTAAGAACCGTGTCACGCAGCGGTTCAACTGGGTGTTAATCCCAAGCTTCGGTGCTTCTCATGGAGGAGTTGAAACTGCGGTTCAGGGGAGTCTCTCTCAACATAGTCTTTCGCCCATAAAAAAGAGCCGCAAGGGCTCTTTCTTTTACCGTTTTAAAGGCGGCCTTTTCTGCCGCGTATCTTACTCCACAAATGGCAAATGTGCTTTTAAGGCTTCTTGCCGTTTTGTGGATTGGTGGGCGCGAATGGCGGCTTGGACTTCGGGCATAGCGGCAATCTCATTTAACATGGCGATGTTCGCTTGTGTCTGGTCGGCTCCGCTGAGTAATTGCTGAATTTGCTCGCCTGCTGTTGGGACGGAAGGAAAGCGTTTCAGACGAACTTTTGTATCGGCTTCAATATCAGCCATCTCTTTGGCGACTTCGACGGCTTTCAAGAAACCCCCGAGTTCATCGACCAGACCGCGCTCTTTGGCTTGTTCGCCGGTCCAGACACGCCCTTTGGCAATCTCTTTGACGGCGTCTTGGGACAGGCCTCGGCCTTCGACCACACGCGTGATGAAGTCGTTATAAATATCGGTAAGCTGTCCCCGAAACCCTTCTCTTTGGCTTTCAGAAAATGGCGTATCGGCAGAGAAAGCTCCAGCATACTCGCCGCCGACGGTAATCGCTTCGATATTGTAGCCGACTTTGGCGAAACTGTCTTCCAAAGCGAGCTTACCGCCATAGACTCCAATGGAACCGGTGATGGTTGTAGGGAGGGCGACAATCTTATCGGCCGTGGCCGATACATAATAACCGCCGGAGGCTGCATATTGCCCCATAGAGATAATGACAGGTTTGCCGGCTTCTTGGGCGCGTTCCGCTGCGGCCAAAATTTGGTCAGAGGCTGAAGGGGATCCACCGGGGGAACTTACGCGGAAGACAATCGCTTTTACGTTTTTGTCTTTCGTAGCGTCATCAAAGGCTTTGGCCAATGTATCGCTGCCCATAGAGAGTGCGCCGCCAAAAGGTCCGCCATTAGAGGACGAGCCATTAACAACCGCGCCTTGACCGCCAATATATGCGATTGTCGGCGCGCCGAAGTTAGACGGGATGGTGTAATCGGATACGTCCAAGAGAACGGCGTTTTTATCGCCTGCCTTCTTTTTCACATATTTCTTTGCCTCTTCGATAAAGCCCATCTTATCTACAAGCCCGGCTTCTAATGCCGCTTCGGCGCTGTGAGGGGATGCGTTGAGAAATTGAGTGACAGCAGCAACGCTCATCTCTCGGTCCTCTGCAATATGGGCAATGGCCGAATCGTAAAGGCTGGTGAGAAAGCTTGTCGTCGACTCTCTATGCGCGTCCGTAAAACCGCTTTGCGTGTAAGTGTTGACGGCATTTTTATATTCGTAAAACTGTTCGAATTGAGGTTGGGCGTCAATCTTTTCCATAACCCCGCCGAAGAATTCTGTTTCAGAGTGGATACCCGCAACTGCAAACCCTGTTGTATCTTGCATCCAGAGTTCATCGACACCGGCAACCGTCATGTAAGGAAAGAGGCTGGGGGATTCGAAGCCTTGGGCATGGGCTACCACAAATTTTCCGCTAGACTTGAAATTCAATATGGCGTCCCGCAATTCTTCGGCGCTGGCCGGTGTGAGGCCGAATCTATCGGCGCGTATAAACAATCCTTTGACCCGATCGTCCGATTTTGCCGCGTCCAGCACTCGGGCAATATCGACAACGCCCGTGCTTTCAGCAAATAAAGTTTCGCCCATTCCCTGGTCGGGCAAAGCCCCGCGCATATCAAAGCTTAGAATCTGAGCTGGCTTGGGCTTCATAGAATCGGAAATAGACCCGATAATCCCGAGTCCCAAGAAGAAGACAAAAATCAAAATGAAGAAGGCGATGATACCCACGACAACGCCGAAAACCGTGATAAAAAACTGACGCATGAAAAAAACGTACCTTACATTATGAAATCTTGCTGAGTTTCTATATAGGGCGGCTTTTGCAAAATGCCTATAGAATTTGTTGTTTTTCGATAAAATATGGCAGTCATCCTAAACATTGTCTGAAACAAAGGGATTTGCATGAAGAAAGCGGCAAAATCCCGTTGCAAAATCATTTGGACCCTCTTAGAAGGCGCATCTTAAATCGGTCGGTCTTAGTAATGGGGCGTAGCCAAGCGGTAAGGCATCGGGTTTTGATCCCGTGATCGTTGGTTCGAATCCAGCCGCCCCAACCACCGATTAATTCTCCCTTGGTTTTTGAATGTTTTTCGTTTCAGGATGTGTATCTGAAAACAAATGTATTGATGATTTGCAAGGTTGTAAAGTGTGTGTTATAATATTACAAATTCATAGTTAATATGCACAGGCCTGAAGAAAAATAGTCCCGAAAAAAATTTATTTTCTTCTACATGTAATCATTGATTAAGGATTAACGCCCGTGTAAGCGAATGGCTAAGGTAATTCATGCCCCCACTAAGAAGGGCAGGGTTTTTGAGAATTGGAGGACGTACGTAGTGACGATTAAAGCCGCTCGTAAATTAATGTGTGTCAGTGCTTTGGCGGGTCTTATGGCTGGTTCATTTGCTTTCACCGCTATGGGTCAGGACGCAGATGCGGAGAAAACTTATGCTCTTCTTCTTCAACAAATTGCAGATGTACAAGCGTCAACAGATCAAAAGCGTTTATTCCTCGTTCAGCAGGAGGAACAAATTTCGTCATTGAAGTCCCAAATCGCATCCGCTGATGATTTGAAAGACTCTATTCGTCCGATGGTCGTCGAAAAAGTTGCCGCCATTGAAAAAGAAATGGTGAAGGATGTTAGCTTTAACTATGTCGAACGCTTCTCCCGTTTGGATAGGCTGAAAGAGGATTTGGACAAGCCGGACGCGCCTATCGCGTCTGTTTTCCGCCAGCTAATGAATTTATACGAGACCGAGGTCATCGCAGGGATTTCCGTCGCGTCTTATAATGGTCAAAACCCCGTAAACCCGGGTACACGTCTTGCCGCGTGTGATGCTGATATAAAAAGTACCGCATGCGATTTACCAAAAGCTGTAAAAGATGCGATCGGGGAAGATGCCACAAAAGTCGAAAACGAGCTTTTACGTGAAAGCATTTATGACGGCTATTATCTTCACTTCGGACGTCTGTCTCTGATTTACCTACAGTTTGACAGTTCCGAAGCGTGGAAGTTCGATAAAGAAGCCGGAAGCAATGGGGATTGGGTCGAAATGGATCGCTCCGATGTTCTCGATGCGCGCCGTGCTGTTCGTATCGCTCGCGGCGAAAGCGCGCCAGACGTCGTTCTCGCGCCAATCGAAATCGGCGGTTAAGCCACACTTTATTCAACAGGGTTCAATCGCCTTTAGTTTTTCAAGTGAAAGTTATTTCAAGTGAAAATGATTAAAATTAAAAGCGACGGAATAAAAATTAAAAGCAGACTTGGAAGGACACCATGTTAAAATCAGAAATAGCCAAGCGATTGATGCTTGCCGGTGCGGCGGGGCTCTTATTTGCCGCTCCCGCACACGCGCAGCTCGATAGCGCTCTCAATGTAGCGAAATCTTCGACGACGGCCAGCGCCGCTGCGCAGCGTCAAGTGGAAGATGCGGACGATTCAGCGGATAATGCTATTCGCGAATTCCGTGCGGTCTTACAGCAAAAAGACAATATTGCATTATTTGTGGCTCAACAGGACATTTACTTGCAGTCTCAGAAATCAGAGATTCAGTCATTGAACCGTCAGCTAGGTACAGTTGAACAGATCAAACAGGGCATGAGCCCGATGATGTTGCGGATGACGATTGCTCTTGAAGACTCAATTAATAGTGATCTGCCTTTTAATTTGGCAGAGCGCAAAGCGCGTATCGAAAACGTTAAGAACAATCTTGCTAACCCGGATGTGTCCCCGGCTGAGCAGTATCGCCTCGTGCTCAACGCCTATAAAATCGAAGTCTCCTTTGGGCAGGGTATTGACAGTTATGAGGGTGTGCATCCGACACGCCCGGGTAACATCGTTAACTTCATTCGGTTCGGTCGCACCTCTTTGGTCTATGTAACGAAAGATGAGACCGAAGTTGCCAGATATAATCTAGAGTCAAAAAATTGGGATGTATTAAGCGGCGCAGATGCGCTTGCTATGCGTCAGGCTATCCGGATCGCCAAAGGCGAAGCGGCCCCTGATATTGTTTATGCCCCTGTAATTTTGAACAAATAAGCCGAGGACAATAGAGAATCATGAGAATGACAATGAAATTTTTTACAAAAGCCACGGCGGCCGCTATGGGCTCCGCTTTATTGCTGTCAGCCGTTCCGGCTTCAGGGCAGATTAACTCCGTGAACGAATTGCTCAATAAGGTGCGTCAAGACGCCTCCAAAGTTGAGCAAGAAAACCGCCAGCGTGTGCAAGACTTCCAAGCGCGTGCCGGTCAGCAACAAGCGAAGTTGTCAGAAGCCCGCCGCGAATTAGCCGCTCTTGAGCGCCAAGCCGCCAGTGTCGAGCGGACATTCGCGAGTAACCGCCGCACGATTGATGGCCTGAAAGGCGAATTGCGCGCCGCACAAGGCGATTTCGGCGAAGTGTTTGGTCTGGCTCGGAGTAAAGCGGGTGAATTTAAAGCCCTTCTTGATAGCTCTTTGATCACAGCGGAATTCCCGAACCGAACAGAAGTTCTGGGCCGTGTTGCTGAATCAGAAGCTCTGCCGAGCAGTGAAGATTTGAACGCTATTTATGAGCGTATGTTGCAGGAAATTCGTGAGCAACGTGTTGTGAAGGAATTTGATGCGCCTGTTGCCAATGTTGATGACGGCGCGGTTCAAAAAGTTACCCGCGTTGGTCCTTTCTCTGTTTTCACGACGGATAAAGCTAACTTCTTAGGGTACAGTGCTCCAGGTGATGATGGCGCTGGTGCACCTTTGCTGAGCAAATTGCCGAAACAACCTGGCGGCGCTATTTCTGGCGCGGCTAGTAGTGTCACGAAAGCTAATTCTGGGGACTTAGTCTACGCTCCGATTGACCCGACACGCGGTGCCTTATTGGCGTCATTCGAGCGTGTGCCTGATGTTCGCGAACGTATCTCCTACGGCGGCACAATTGGTTACATCATTTTGGCTCTGCTTGCGATTGGCGGCATATTCGGTCTGCTCAACATCGTTCGTCTTTTCCTTATCAAAACAGCTGTGTCAGCGCAGAAGCGTAAAGCGCAAGGCTCTAAGTCAAACCCATTGGGCCGCGTTATGCTCGCCTATGAAGGCGCTGCCTCTAAGGATGCGGATACAGTTGAGCTGAAACTGGACGAAGCCATTCTGAAAGAATCTCCGAAGCTCGAAGTTGGTCTGAACCTCTTGAAACTCTTTGCGGGTATCGCACCGCTCTTGGGTCTCTTGGGTACGGTTACAGGTATGATTAAGACCTTCCAAGCCATGATGATTTACGGAACAGGCGACCCTCAATTGATGGCGGGTGGTATCTCCGAAGCGCTTGTTACGACAATGTTGGGTCTGATTGCGGCTATCCCGCTTCTTATCCTCCACAGCTTCTGCTCAACTTTGGCTCGCTCTGTACAGGGCACGCTGGAAGAGCAAAGTGCTGGTATCGTGGCACGCCACGTCGAAGCCCGCACGGGCGGCGTCTAAGCTGACCATTTTATGGCGCGCCTTTTACGGCGCGCCATCCTTCTCAATACTTACAAGAACACACGTAGAGGACGTCAAAGATGGAATGGTTAAACCCCGTCAATGTAGCTAACGGCTTGGTGAATTTCTTAAACACCGGCGGTAGCGTCTTGCTCGTCATTGGTCTCGTGACCCTTGTCTTGTGGACATTTATTTTAGAGCGCTTTGCCTATTATCTTTTCGCCCACAAGCCGATGAAGGCTCGTCTGAAGAATGAATGGGATGCCCGTTCTGACAAAAGATCTTGGAAAGCTATGGCTATCCGTGACGAAATGGTCAGCCAAATCAAAGAGCGCACAGACTCCAATGTCGGTTTGATCAAAACCTTTGTCGCGCTTCTGCCGCTTCTGGGCCTGCTGGGTACAGTAACAGGCATGATTCAAGTGTTTGATACCATGGCTTTGTCAGGGTCTTCCAATGCCCGCTTAATGGCCGGAGGTGTCTTCAAAGCGACAATCCCAACCATGGCTGGCATGACAGCGGCCTTGTCAGGTTTGTATTTCTCAACGGTCTTACCGCGCTGGAGTGTGCGGGAAACGGCTCGTTTCGCTGACGATCTCCAGATCGTTTAAGCCCCAATAAATAAGAGGACCTTATGAGACGCGGACGTAAAAATAATCAGGCTGATGAAGCTGATGTCGATATGACGCCGATGCTAGACATCGTGTTTATCATGTTGATCTTCTTCATCGTGACCGCCACATTTCTGGACGAGACAGCGATTGATTTAACGCAACCACCGCCGCCGCCGGATATACCCAATCCGCCTGATGCCCCGCGAGCGATTACGGTCTTTGTGGATGCTCGTAACCAGTGCTCTGTTGATGAGCGCCGCACAAATTGCGACCGTGTGACTTTGGCTGTTGAACGCCTTCTAGCGGACAAGCCGGGCGCGTCTGTCATCCTCCGTATGGATGAGCGGTCTCAGCACAAAATCCTTGTTGAACTGAAAGACGGTTTGGATGCCGGCGGCCGGGCAACAAAAATCGAGATTGTGAAGTCAAGCTAGGCTAAATTATCCTGTTCCGAAGCTATCTGGCTTTGGGTATGCGTGGGCTACATGTAATAAAGTTACATTTTGCTTGCAAATTATGATTTAATGTAATAAGGTAACGTTATGGCACGTCGTAGCAGAGTCAATATTCCCGAAGAGGATACAGAATTAAACATGACGCCTATGTTGGATGTTGTGTTTATCCTTTTGATTTTTTTCATCGTGACTTCCGTTTTTGTAAAAACACCGGGTATCGATCCTGCTCAACCGATCGCCGAAACGGATGTTGACTGGAAGCCTACGATTTTGATCGCGGTTAACGCCACAAATGAGATTTGGATTGATAAACGTCCTTACGCTCTGGAAGAAATTCGCCCTATTATCACATCTATTCGTGATGAAAGCCCGAAGGCGGTTGCCATTATCAAAGCAGACCGTGACGCCGAAGTCGGCACTGTCATGGCGGTTCAGGAAATGATGCAAGAACTAAGAATCGACGCACGCGTCGGTACAGAATAAAGAAAGAGGTATTATCATGGGTAGTGCAGTTCGCTGGTTATTGGGTATTCCCGTCGCCGCATTCGTAACGATTGCTCTTTTCGTCTTAATGACAGTCCTTATTTCGGCTGAATTTGAACCGCAGGATAAGGTCAAAACAGATAGTTTTGAAATTAATCCGAAAGTTGAAGACATCAAAGTCATCGAGCGCGAAACCGTTGTCGATAAAGTTCAGAAAGTTATCACGCCGCCGCCGCCGCCTATGATTGAGCGCGCCAAGGCTGACAAACCTACAGAAGCGATTGCTTCGCTTGAGGGCGCAATCCCTGAGTTTGAAGCGCCTAAGATTGATCGTCAGAACTTTAAAATTGCGGTCTCTGACCGTGACGCGCAGCCTTTAGTGCGTATTCCAGCAATCATGCCGACACGGGCCGAAAAATCTGGCCATTGTCTGGTGCGTTTTGATGTGAGCCCTGAGGGTGCACCGTTTAATGTCGATGCTACTTATTGCACGCAAAGACTGTTTGAGCGTCCAACGATTAAATCCGTCCAAAAATGGAAATATAACCCCAAAATTGTTGATGGTCGTTCCGTAGCGCGTTCAGGCGTGGAATCTAAAATTACGTTCCAGCTTAAGGATGAGCGCGGTCGTCTTATTCCGGAATAGAATAGGATTAATAAGGCTGTAGGGCCTTAAGTTTGTGACCTTGTGTCGCTGTATTGAAACACTTCTCCCCATAGGGGGTGTGATAAATACGCAAAGTAAAGATTGAGGAGTCCGCCATGCAGACAGGTAAAAAAATGACTTTTGCAAAAATCATCAAAAACGGTTTGGGTTGCAGCGCCTTCGTTCTAGCCAGTTTTACAATGGGCGGTGTTGCTTCTGTTCCAATGGCCGCTCAGGCCCAAGATAAGAAGCCTGAAGAAGGTCGACAATTCTCTGCTAAAGCGGGCGAAATTGTCAACGAAGCTTTGCAATTTATTAATGGCAATCAGTATCAGCCGGCTCTCAGTAAATTAAACGAAGCCTCGGCTTTGCCAGAGCTCAACGCTTACGAACGTTCCACAATTTATCAGATGCAAGGGTCCGTTTATTACGAAATGGACAATTATGGCGGGGCGATTTCGGCCTTTGAAAATGCTATCAGTGCCGGGGGTCTATTACCGAATGAAGCTGATTCATTGCGCGTCAATATCGCTCAACTTCTTATTGGTAATGGTCAATATGCTGAAGGGGCGCAACGCCTTGAAACCTATCTGCGTAATGGCGGCCAGGAAAAGCCCCAATATGTAGAAATGTTGACGCAAGCTTGGGTGCAGTCAGAAAACTTTTCCCGGGCTTTGCCTTGGGCTGAAAAATGGTTCCGCAATGCATCGCCTAAAGAGCGTAAGCATTTTGATCTGTTGAACTATCTTTACAACAATTTGGGTATGCCGGGTAAGCAGGCGGATATCGTCAAGCAGATGATTAATCGCTGGCCCGAAGATAAGACACTTTGGGATGCTTGGGCGTCTATGCTCGCCAATGGTGGGCGAGAACAAGAAGCGTTCGAAGTTACAAAAATGCTATATATTGGCGGGGCGCTCAGTTCTGAACAGGACCTTATGAAGGTTGTTCAATATTACAGCTTCTATGACATGCCGTTCCAAGCCGCTGAAATTCTTGAACGCGAAATGAAACTTGGCCGCATTCGGAATGATTCCGATAAGATGGTTCAGCTCTCTAACTTATTCCGTCAGGCCCGCGAATATAAGCGCGCTATTCCAGTATTGGAGCAAGCCGCGGCCGGATCAGGCCAAGCTAAGCTTTATGCTGATTTGGGCGAAGCCCTGTATAATGAAGGTGAATGCCAACGTGCCGAAACGGCCTTTAAATCCGCGATTGATCGCGGTTATGATGCCGGTAAATCTTGGATGTTGATCGCCACTTGCCGTTATGAGAGCACACAAAACCAAGAAGGTTTGACGTGCGGTATGACAAAAGAACAAATGGCCAGCGCGCCGATTACCAAATCACGTGCTGCGGCGATTGAGGCCTTCTCTCAAGTGCCAACAACATCCCGTGAAAACCGTAATGCTAAAAAATGGGTGTCTTTCATCCGTGCGGAGCGCGATGCATTTGACCGTCGTTGTGAGTTTGAGAAAAATATCGAACGCGAGCTTTGCTATCAGATGATTAAAGGCGCCTATGACAACGAAATTTTCGAAGGCGAATTTATACTCGAAGATCAAAATTGTCAGAAATTCAAAGCGGATTATGATGCGGCTTATATTGTGAAAACAACCGGATAATTTGTCTTCAATACTTCATTCGAAACCCGGCCTTTTGGTCGGGTTTTTTATTGGAAGTGATACGGCCTATAGCCTCTTCTTCACGGCAAAATATGAAGCGCCAATAATGACGAAACGAGCAGGGCTTAGTAGCGCAGCGTTTTAGGCTTGAAGAGATTGGCAGTCTTGAGGCGTTTCGCTTGCCTTCGGTTTAGTGACGCCTGAAATGTATGTGAGGTGCATTCTGACATTTTTCCGTCCGTATGTGACACAAAGGCGAAATTGAGCGCAAACGATCAAGGTCCGCGCTCGCTGATAATCGTTAGGGTGTCTAGCTAAAATCAAAGAAACACAGTTTATTCCCGTCTGGGTCTTTGACATAGGCTCCGTAGAATTTGTTTTCGATACGCTGCCCCGGCTCGCCGTCGCATGTCGCGCCAAGCTCAATCGCCTTCTTATAAAGCGCATCGGCTCCAGCTTTGGAACCGCCAGGGAATGCGACCATAACGCCATTGCCGGGGTGAGGGGCTTGTTCGTTAAAGGGCTCGCAAACGGCGATCATCGGCTGATCCGTAGATTTACCAATCATCGCCAGACGGCCGACATCGACCAAGACTTTTGCGTCTAAAAGTTCACCGTAAAATGTTTTGGCAGCGTCTAAATTTTTGACGCCAAGCGTTGTATATCCAATCATAAAATATCCTTTCAGGGAGGGTTTGGGATAGGAGGAAATTAGTCTGCGGGAAGGTGGCCCGTCTTAACGTAAATGAGACAGCCTTCTTTGGTGTAAGGGCGGTGTGCAGACAGGTGCGGACTGCGAAGCCATGTTCCTTTGGGATAGTCTCCGCTGTCATCTGAGAAAACCCCTTCCAGAACGAGGATTTCCTCGCCGCCCCAATGCCTATGAGGGTTAAAGACAGTGCCCGGCGCCCAGCGCACGAGCGCGCATGACTCGCCCTCGAAACTGTGCAGGGGAAGTACCGTTAAACCCGGAACGGCGCCCGGTTGAAATTCTGCGGCTTTGGTGTTGATAGAAAATTGGGCTGTGTCTCTTTCATCAAATTGATGCAGTTTGACGAAAATAATGCAGCCGTCATCGCTATGGGGTTTGTGTGTGGAGCCAATGGGATTGCGGACATAGGTGCCGGCAGGGTAATCTCCATGCTCATCGGAAAATGTTCCTTCCAGAACGAAAAATTCTTCACCGCCGCTATGTGTATGCGGAGAGAAATAAGACTTTGGATCATATTTCACGAGGGACGTCGCCCGCGCAACTTCATCGCCTATGCGGTCAAGCTTACGTCGATAGACGCCAGCCATTGGCGAAGCCTCCCAGGGCATAGCATTTGTATCTATCGTCACGCTTTTGGAAAAATCTGCATTTAGGCGCATGTTTTAACTCTTGAGAATAGGGGATTGGCAATATACCTAGTAGTAGGTAGGTAAATGATAATGTGTGAATTACAAGAAAAATTGTAATATGATTCATGCCAAACACGGAAAGTTGATAATCGCCATGAATAGCGCCATTCGAATTCTTGATATTGCCGAACGCCGGATGCGCAGCTCCGGATATAATGCTGTGAGTTATCGCGATATTGCAGCGGAAATCGGCATTAAGAGCGCGAGCCTGCATTATCATTTCCCCAAGAAAGAAAACTTGGGTGTGGCTTTAGTTCGCCGCTATTCTGAAAACTTTCGTAGTGAACTCAATCGAAAGACAGAGCATGCGTCTGGAGCAAAAGAGAAGGTAACGGCGTTCATTGATATATACCGTTATGCTGTGGAAGAGCAGCGTCTTGTCTGCCTATGCGCCGTTTTGGGGGCCGAGTCCCCGGGATTGCCCCACCTTGTCTCGGTTGAACTTAAGGCCTTTTTTGAAGCCAACATAGCCTGGCTGACCGAGCAATTTATAGCTTCGGATAATAAGCTCAGCGACATGGCAGCCAGTCATAGGGCGAAAACGGTTCTCTCTATGCTTCAGGGTGCGATGATTATCAGCTCAGTCAATGATGATATGAGCGTTTTCGACTCAGCGGTCTCTGTCATCCAAGAGACGCTGCTGTAATCGATGGGGGCTATATGGGCTTAGGGCCCTTGCCCTATTCTATCCTGAAGGGCGCTTTAGCCAGAACGAGAATAGGCCTCTTTCACCCAAGCTTTCACGTCCGCGTCAAAATCTTCTTCAGACTCCAAGCGAACGCGGTGAGAGCACATGGCATTGTAACGTTCGAGGCGACCTCGTGCGTCGTCTCCTTTTAGAGCCAGTCCAAGGTCAATGCGGGTTTTGGTTGCCGGCGTAATCAGCGCGAATTGCTTTTTACGGCGAAGACTATGCGATGTTTTCTTTGGAGCAAGTTCAACATCCGCCCCCAGAGATTGCGCATAACTAATGATGGCGTCGTGCAGGGGCTTTAGACCCGCCTTCGCGCCTGAATATTGCGTTGCAATCAGATCTGTTTCCTCGCCAGTTTCGCGGGCTTTCGCCGAAATCAGATTTGCAAAACCATGTGTGACCCCATGCTCGCTTTTCAAGAACTTAACAATCGCACCGTGCTTTTCATGTTTGCTCTGTGCAATAAGGCTTTTCCACGTTTCTAAAGTTTTCCCCGTCTTTTCCGGTATATTTGCCAGCATTGTCGCAAGTTGTTCTTCTGGTGTTGCCATGAGTATCTCCCGTTTTGATTATAACTGTTAATCTCCGTACGTCTATTTTGCGCGTGTAGAAAAGCTCGGTACTTTATTTAAAGCCTGATTATCATACGTTTCGGTATCAGGCCTTGTTGTCGTTGCCAAAACAATGTCTTTGGAAAATTTCTTTATCTCTTTACTTTGTAAGTATATGTTATAACATAACTATACGGTCAAGCTCTATGAATGATTTACTCAAACGGGACCTTGGTCGGGAGCAAGCAGGGCTAGATGGTAAGACGTCAATTGAAAAGGGAGTTTAAGATGACACGTACAGACCCAAGGAAAGGCTTTGAGAAAGAGCTGAGACCTCATTTAGCAAGTGAGGGCAATGCCAGTGATAGGCAAGGTGGGGCGGCTTCCAATGCATTTACCCATCCCGCTCTACGTTTCGCCCTCAGCGCCCCTGTCGCTGCTTGTGTGACCTTGGTGCTCACGGCGTCCATGATTGCGATGATTTCCCAAGAATTTCAGGCGCAGGATGTATTGGATACGGCGGAGTTTACGATTAATCCAGAAGTGGAAGACCTCCCGCCGCCGGATGTGCGTACGATTATTGAACCGTATAAAATTGTGGAAGTGCCGCCTCCGCCCCCTACAACTAAAACGGTTGACGCTGATTTACCGAAGACTCCTATTTATACGCTTCCGGGGGATGCCAATGTTTTTAAACCTACAACGTTAAAGATACCAGGTCCGGTCATAGTCATGGCGGACAGCAATCCACAGCCTATCTTTCGCGTGCCGCCCACTATGCCGACTCGGGCCCAATATTCGGGTCATTGCGATATGCGGTTCAGTGTTGGGCCGGATGGTCAACCCTTTGGGATTGAATCGACATTCTGCACCGAACGTCACTTTGAACGCCCAACTATAAAATCAATCGAAAAATGGAAATACCGCCCCCGCATTCGCGATGGTAGGGCCGTGACGATGGACGGCGTGACGGCGCGTGTTAAATTCATACTCACAGATGAAGCCGGACGCGAGATAGCGCCGAGAACGCGGAGTTAGGGGCTAGAGGTACTCTGATCGGAAGCCATAAACTATACGGCTCGGCTTGAGGGAGTTCTCCGCGACTATCGCATGGTCAAACTGCCTGCCGAAAGACCTGTCTGGATTTTTTGTGCCTCCGGCATGATTACTTAGCGTGGCTGTCTGAAGAAGCCGTTCGCCGTCAGGCCCCGACCTGCGTAGCACTAACTCTCCAAAACAAATAACCCTGCCGCTTATATCATCCCCATATTGGGAACCAGAGAAACGAAAACCGTTCGCTTGCAATATTATGCGTTTTGTTTCGCGTTTTGCAGCGCGGCAATCTTATCTGCTTCGCCAATAAAGACAGGGGTTTGTTGGTGACGCCCTTCAACCGGAACAGTCAGAATATCTCGGTCGCCATTGGTTGACGCTCCGCCCATAGCTTTGATGAGAAAGGCCATAGGAATCGCTTCATAGACGAGACGCAAATGTCCATTTGCGTAACCAGGCCGGTCATCGCCGGGATAGGCGAAAAGGCCGCCTTCGATAATCAAACGCTTAATCTCTGAGACCATCGAGCCATACCAGCGCATATTATAAGGTTTCTCTTGTCCGCCATTTGTATCCAACAGGCTTAAATAATGTTGTCTAAACCATTCCGGCCAAAGCGTGAGATTAGAGGCATTGACGGCGCAAAACCGAGTTGACGGCATGGCCTGTTCGATGGGAACGATGTGCCAGCTATTGGCCGCTTCGTTGAACATGCCTTTGTAGACCTTGCCGTCTTCGGCGAAATAGGCTTCCAAATGCATGCCGAAGACAAAGAAACCACCGGATACAATATTATCGCCGCTCAGATCATGTTCAGTCTCGACAGATTTAAAAACGCCGAAAATTGCGCCGGACGGAATGCCGACCAAAGCCGCTTTGGATCCGTCCAACGGATCAAGCGCCACGCTATACTCTCCATCCGTAATTTTATCCATGTCAGGACGTTCTTCTGATACGACATATTTGACATTCCCCGCCGCCTGCAAATGTTTGAAAAAGGCGTCATCCGCAATGACGTCCAGTCCAATTTGCGCGTCACCAGTCTCGTTACTAGTATCAACAAATTTTAATCCCGAGCCTTTCTTAAGCTCCGCATAAATTTCTTGGGATGCAGCAAACAAAGCGCCGTAAATGGCGTCCATATTTTTGACTTGGCTTTTGAAGTTTAACGGCATCGTGATTGCTGGCTCCTATGCGGGGAATGTAATGGCGGTGATATCGTGAGCGTTTAACATCAAAAAAGGCGGCACTTCAATGAAGTGCTGAAAATAGGGTATTGGCTCATGGCGGGAGAGATTGGCGGAATGTAGCTCGAAGGGCGTTGGGTTTGGAGGTTTCTATCTCCAAACCGTGCTTGATTTCTATTTTTTAAAATGATGCAGCGATAGGTGAGTGTCAAAGGCTACTTACTGTGTATCGTTGTCAAAGGGTCATGTTTCCATAACCTCTGTATTTCATCGTCATAACCGGTAAGATCATAACGTATAAGCGACACCGGAAGACGACCTGTATTCATCAGGTAATCATGGAAATCTTTAAGGGAGAAGTCATCCCCTAACTGACGCTTTCTATCAGATAGCAACTTTTGCAGTTGCATAGATCCCATGAGGTATGACGTGCCGTAGCCCGGAGGGCGCCGGATATAAATGCCGGCGTCTTCACGCGCGACATTTTCATCAAGGAACGGTGTCCAATCAATCCAGAACCGCATCGCTTCCTGAACAGTCATTTCGTTGCGTTGCATTTTGACATCTCCGATTGTGCGGGCCGCTCGAAAAACGCCGAAGATATATATAAATTCACGCGTGCGTGGGCGGTCATCAAAGAGCCCAAGTTGTAAAGCCGTTTCTTCAAGGTAAAACGCCCAACCTTCTGTTCGCCCGCTGTCCCTAATTTTACTGCGAATGGGACTTGTCAATCGGCCCTCTATTAATTTGTCAAATCGATGACCGGGAATGGTAGCATGCAAATGATCGGGCGATGCGTCTCGAAATTGAATTTGTTCCCAAAACATGGGGCCATCGGGCCTCACAATCCACGGCGCATTATACCCCAGTTCGATATATGACTCTGGAATATAGTCAGGGATTGTAATGATCTCTTCTTCTTGCAGCCATTTCCTAATTTTGGCGTCCGTACCCGCAAGTTGGTTTTCGTATTCAGCCCCTGACGTGGGTAGAGCAATCTCGGGTAAGTTCCGGTTTCTGTGTCTCTCTGTTGTATAATTCGCCCAAAAGCGTTCGAGCTCACGCTCCGCCAATAAAACAGTTTGGTCCGAGTTATAGGGCATAAGGCGTACATTCCGCAGGAACCAATCATAGGCGGGTTTGCCCACGCCAGCATCCCGCGAGAATGTAGGCCGATGGGATTCCAACCAATCGCGGTAATCCAATATGGATTCTTGAGCTGCCTCAATATCGGTCAATAGGTCAGGTTGATGAGCTTTCGCGCGTTCATGAAGGTCAGAAAACCACCCTATCAGACCCGGTGGTTCGACCGCCCTGTAAGGCATTCCATGCCCCACGCCGTCGCCATTAGATAGGCTATGAATGGCCAGATCTGCATAGTCTCCAGCAACGGAATTAAGGTTGATTTTGGCTTGAGATAAATAATTTGGTATGTTTTGAATTTGCTGTTTAAAGGCACTCTCCGTTCCGATCGGAAGAGGTAAATTCGTATAGGCCAACTTTTGGATTGTATCGATATATAGACCTGGGTCTCGAGCCCAGGGTTTGGTAATGTTTAATGTGAACTCTTCCAAATCCATCTGTGCCCGTACGGCCAGATAGTCGACTTGTTTATGCCGATCCCATTGCGCGACTGAGTAATTAGGAAGCCTGTTTTGGAAGTTACGTAATTCAGTCTGGCGCGTTTTTGTCCATGCTGGGCTGTAAATTATGCTTTGCTCACTCGGCTGAGCGTTCCTCCAAGCATGGAAATCGGAAAACAGTGAAACGAAATCTTCATAGCTGCCTTCTCCGTTTGGAGGAGAATAGCTTTCGATTTTAGAATTCGTTTGAGGCTGGATTGCATCCATTTCATTCGGAGTACAATTTGTAAGGCAAAACAAAACTAACGGAATAAGTAGTATTCTTTGCACAATCGGTTCTCTTTTTAATTTATTACTAAATAAAAATGGCCGGTTTTACAAATAGGAAAAATGTATTCCCAAGCTGACTGAAGTAAGCGTCCGAGTTGAGGGAGTGAAATGAGTTGATTTGGGCTGACGTCTCTTCAGCCCCGATAGCGTTGAAAAACTCTCTTGCTGAAACGATGTCTCGACGCAATTTCTTTTAATGCTCGTATCTTTGCTTAAACATTATTGAGGCAGCTATTCGACTGCCGGCTTAGATAACCAATTTTCGGCGGCTATGATAGCTGGGTCCAGAGGTAGGGCCAGTTCCGGAGAAAAATCTATGTGTTCATCTGGCTGCAAATTCTTTTCGAAAACATTATTGTTTCTGTCGGCATAATAGCTCACAGAAATTGACATAATAAACGCATCTTCAAGGGCTTCCCAGTTTGTGACCGTGGTAAGGCCTCCCGTAGGTTCTCCGATGAATGTCGAATTGGGACGTCCTTTAAAGGTCGTCGCTACGGCCTCGCCCGAACTCGCTGTGTAACGACTTATGAGGACGGCGACATTTGCGTCACATGAGATGTTGTCCGAAACAGGCAATGGTAAATAACTCTCTTCGCGATAGTGAAAAACGCCTGCTTTCATCGACCAATTCCAGATTATGTCTCCCTTCATATCGGCCTCACCGCCGACGACGCCATTGCAAAGTAAAGGGCTCAATCCAGACATCATCGGATGCATGTTCCCGCCTGTATTATAGCGAAGATCGAGGATCCAATTTTTAGCGCCTTTTTCCGCGAGTTTCTCTAAATTAGATCGAATATAACTAGCTTGCTGATTTAAATCCTCGTTTGGGCCAATGCCTTTGATTTTTATATAACCGGTTTGGTCACCAAGCAGTTCAAAATGATGATTGTGCTCCAACTCGAACCGGTTTTTGGCGACCTGATCTATAGGCCGATTATCTCTATTCCTCTCATTGCCCCAATCTGTGAAATGGGCAAACATTTGGTTATTGTAAAAAAAGCGCGCATGCGGATCGCGAAGATGATTTAGCATCGTTTTCAACGGGACTTTCATATCTTCATCCGTTTTTATGGTCGCGATCTGCTTTTTTAACTCGCCTTCAATTGCATTCCAGTCGACATCCTTTGTGTAAAGAGACTGCGCCTTAAGTTTCGATAGCGCTGAGCGCACAAGCTGTCTGCGTGCCTGAACTTCGGGCGCAATGTTTTGTTCAGAAAAGTCATTGATTTCACTCGGCGGATCTAAGGGGCTATCAACGGGTTCTGTACAGCCCCCTACAAATGCAAAAAGCAGGGCGCCTGACAACATAATGCGTTTCATAGAAGCCTCACCGAAAATTAATTTTGAGGCACACCCTAGCCACATTAAATAAATACATGATGATTTGAATAAACTCAAGTCTACGCAAAAATACTTGACTCTCTATTTAAACGCCTTGCGTTTATTAATTAATTATTTGACATGAATGGCCAAAGCCTTAACCTTTGATTTGTATGATGATGGCGAGAGCCATATTTAGGGGGCTCTTCGTGCAAAAACAAAAAACCTACGCAATTCTTTTATTAGCATCGGCATTTTCATGCGTCTTTGGGCAAGCTCATGCTCAATCGCCCGCAATAACATTCGCAGATATTTTGGCAGCGCCGTCCGATAGTGAATTAAATATGCGCTATGCGAAACAGCAGGCCGCGAAGGGTGACATTCTGTCGGCTTTGTCTGCGCTTGAGCGTATTTTATTGTCAGATTTTGGGAATGATGCAGCGCGTCTTTATTACGCCGAATTGCTAAGCGAAGTTGATGATTTACAGGCCGTAAAACGGGAAGTAAAAATCTTGGCAGGACGGACGTTAAGTGAAGAGCAACGCGCGCGCCTCATGGCCTTAGGGGGTTCGCTCGTCAAAAAAACCAGCCCTGTTAAAAACGGATTTTCAGGTCTGCTGGCCGCTGGGATTCAATATGACGATAGTTCAGCAGAGTTTCTGGCGCAAGACATTAGCATTCTCATCGATACAGACGACATAAGTTACAAGGCGCAGGGGGCCTTAAACTATACGCGTGACCTAGGAAATAATATCGTCTTTACCGCCGGCGTAACTGGCCAATTGCTGAGGCGCGAAGAATATACGCAGGGTAACTTTGATGCCTTGGCAGGCTCTCTTGGTCTAAGAGGCAGTTTGGGTGAAGTTGGCTGGTCAGTATCAGCCAGCCGTCAGGATTTGAAAATTGATGGCGAAAAATACGCCGAACAAATGGGCGGGCAGCTGACCCTTGCAACAAACTTAAGTAAGAAAACGAAAGTCTTTGCCACTGGTGGGTATTATGATCAGGACTTCAATGAGTTGCCATTCACGAATACCGAAGAATTGAGAGATGGCGACTATTATCGCGTAGGCGCGGGCGTTCAGCAAAAGATAACGGATAAATTATCGGCGGGGCTCGGCGTTCATTATGAGAATAAGAGCGCGGTGGATGATATCTTGGCTTATGATGGTATGCGTTTTGAGGCCAATGCTACGCTAAGGCTGCCTAATCAAGCCTATATGCGGGCTAACGGACTCTACCGAGTGTCGGATTATAAGGATACGCCTGCACGATTTACGAGAGAGCGAACGGACACACAACTTTATCTGCGAGGGTCGGCTGGGATACCAATATCGTCTTTGGGTATTGAGTCTGATTTGGTTAAAAACATTACGGCTGAAATGGGGCTATCTTACCTCGACCGCGGCACAAATATCGATTTGACAGAAACGCAAAATTTCGGTGCTGATGCGCGCCTCATTTGGACTTTTTAGGGGATGACGATGCAGAAATTTACAAAACTACTGCTGTGTACAGCGAGTGCGACATTCCTGATGTCATCCAACGCTTGGGCCCAGACCCAGGTCGGTATCAATGCAGCCGTAAAAGGCGATGTTAAAATCCAATCTGGCGACGCCGAGGCGTTGCAAGCCCAAGTCAGCAGCCCGGTTTTACTGGGTGATGGCGTCGTATCGCAAACAGAAAGCGCCTTGCAGGTCCTTCTAAATGACGAAACGACATTCACGGTAGGGCCCGATTGCGAACTGGTCATTGATAAGTTCGTTTATGACCCTTCCAAAGCTGATGGTAATCAGCTCAAGGCAAGCGTGAAAAAAGGCATGTTCCGCTTTATGTCGGGCAATATTTCCAAAGGTAACAGTAATGGAGTTGTGGTCGACTCGCCTGTTGCCAGCATGGGGGTTCGCGGAACCATGGTCGAAGGGATTGTGGGACGGGATGCTATCCGGTTGGCGGAAGCGTCAGGCATTGATGTCAGCGGTATGGATTTGGATAAAGACGGCGCGACAATTTTTGTATTACGCGGGCCGGGTAAGAAATCGCGCGGAAGCGTGCGGCGCGGCGAAATTGATGTGACGTCCAACGGTAAAACAGTCAATGTGACACGCTCTGGCTGGGCAACGTTTGTAGGCTCAGATACAATGGTTCCGTCAGATCCATTTTTAATGCCTGATAATGTTTATGAACTTATGTCCAGTCGGCTGCGAACCAAAGTAGCCAGTAATGCACCTGAGAGTTCAAACCCTGTCCTAAACGCCTTTAGCTTGGACGATATTGTCAGTTCATTAGATATTTCCACGGCAGATATTGGATTGATTCCTGCCGCTAGCTCTATCTGTACCGATTATTTCGTAACCCGAGATTTCTTTGATTTCGATATGCAGGTACTTAATGGAACGCCACAGCCGCCGGATGGCAATCAAGTGGTTGTCGGGCCTGAGGCTTTGTCATTTACACAAGACGGGACATTTCTGCCCGCTAACATTTTTCTGGGGCGACATTTTGACTCTGCTTTCGTGGCAGAGAATGGGTTCAATGGTGTAATTATAGGTACATTTTGTGATGGGACTGAACCGTTTTCACCTGTGCCTCCGGGAACAACGCCGCCGCCCCCCATACCGGGTATTCCTCAAAAGCCTGGGGGCTAAAGCACTAACCCTACCGCTGCGAGAGCAAACGCATATTCCTGCGCGGTTTCTTTGAGTGAGTCATAGCGCCCAGACTCGCCTTGGTGCCCGGCTTCCATATTGGTTTTTAATAAGATGGGGGCGTTACCGCTTTGGTGCTCTCGCAATTTGGCGGCCCATTTGGCAGGTTCCCAATAGGTGACGCGGGGATCGGTAAGGCCGCCTGTGATGAGAGTTGCGGGGTAAGCTTGCTGCGTGACCTGATCATAAGGAGAGTAGCTGAGAATATGGTCATAGGCCGCTGCGTCCTCCAACGGGTTCCCCCATTCGGGCCATTCGGGCGGGGTGAGTGGGAGCGACGTATCCGACATAGTGTTGAGCACATCGACGAATGGCACGGCAGCAATCGCGCCCGCAAATAATTCAGGCGCTTGATTGATAGCGGCCCCGACCAAAAGCCCGCCTGCTGAACCTCCGTGACAAACCAAATGTCCTTCACGTGTATAGCCCGCCTCGCATAGCCCGCGCCCGACATCGACAAAGTCGTTAAAGGTGTTGGGTTTTTTCTCTAACTTACCGTCCAAATACCATTGATAGCCTTTGGCCATGCCGCCGCGAATATGGGCGACGGCAAAAATAAAGCCGCGGTCAATCAAGGAGAGTATATTGGTACGAAACGCCGCCGGAATAGTAATGCCGTAAGAGCCATAGCCATAGAGTAGCACAGGCGCAGAGCTGTCTTTGGGCGTATCGGCTTTGCGCAAAAGCGTGACGGGAATACTCTCGCCATCGCGCGCGGTGATGGACACACGTTCCGCCGCATAGTCTTTGCTAATGTGGCCGCTAGGAACGGTTTGCTCTTTAATCAAAACCCGCTCGCGTTTCGCCATGTCATAAGCATAGACTTGAGAGGGCGTGGTCGGGGAGGCATAAGAGAAATGAAGCCGTGTTGTATCATATTCATAGGCTGAAACGAGGCCGAGAGTATATGCGGCTTCTTCCATTTCAATCGCATGTTCTGTACCGTCCCGCATGTCGCGTATGACCAAACGGGGAAGCGCATCTTGGCGTTCAAGACGGACGAGGAAATGCGCGAAGCTCTCCACACCGATGATGAGCGTGCCAGAGCGGTGTGGGATATAGGGCTCCCAGTCCGAGGCTTCACTCTGCCCGTCTGCCACCATGATTTGGAAATCTACGGCCCCGTGCGCATTCGTCAGGATATAGGTGCGCCCGCCTTGGTCTTGCAGACTATATTCCAGACCTTGGACGCGTTCAGCGAAGCAAATGGCTTTGTCAGTCGGCGTGTCGGCAGGGATACGCCAAATTTCGGATGTGGTGTGATTATGCGCGCTGATTTCGATGTGCTTCATGTCATCCGACGTGCCGACACTGACGAAAAACCCCGGATTTTTTTCTTTATATACGCAAACGGCTTTGGCGTCTGAATCAAAAATATCTTTGCGCATGACTGCATGGGGTCGCTGATTTTCATCGCGTTCCACCCAGAATAAGGTGCGGGAATCCAGAGCCCAGACCAAAGCGCCTGCGCAGCGGTCTATCCCTGTTGCGATGACGTGCCCGTCCTCTAAAGACCGAAGAGAGACCGCGTAATTTTCTGACCCCTGACCGTCGACACCATAAGCGACCCAGTTTTGGTCCGGGCTGTGCGAGACTGCGCTGAGATCGAAATAGGCTGGAAAGTCTTTGGAGAGTATTTCGGCGTCCAGAACAGTCTCTCTTTGTGCCAATGTGTCAGGCGTTAGGCGCAGAGGGGTTTGGGGATCGACAGCTTTGACGCGTGCATATTCGCCGTGTTGATCGCCCTTGCGGTAATGGTGAAAATAGGCCCAGCCCCCATCGGGCAGGGGCGTGCTCGCCGCCTCTGGCTCCAGCCGTGCTTTCATTTCTTCGAATAACGTATCTTTCAAACTGTCAAAGGGGGCGAGGACGGCTTGTGTATAAGCATTTTCGGCTTCCAAATGTGCGCGGATGTTGGCGTCCAATAGAGAAGGGTCACGCATAACGGCTTGCCAGTTCTCATCTTTCAGCCACGCGTAATCATCGACACGGGTGCGGCCAAGCTGTTCTGTTTTGAGTGGGCGTTTTAGCGCTGTCGGAGCCGTGTGTTCTTGATAGTTGAAGGCAGATTTATGTGCGGGCATGGCTGAACCTGAGTAGTGATAACGGGCCACCCGCCCTAACCAATCAGTTTGCGTGTATCAACTGCCAACCCTTGCGTTGTGGGGCTCCAAGGCGTGAAAAGATCGCAAAAGAATGAGGTGCGGGCAGAATTAGACACCAAATAGGCTTTAAAAAGTCACGCTTGATTAACGCTCTTTGTTTACGTTATTCCATGAGCCTGTGTTTTATGGGCAGAGGAGTATGGCTGAATGGTCTCAATGCCGGCACAATCACAGAAAATGCGAGAGGATGGCCAAGTCCCTATGGCGGTTCAGCCTTCTGAGGATGATGGCCTGAGCACACGCCGCCAATTGGTGAAACGTCTGGCCGATGTGATTTGTATTCCGGCCAGTCAATTGACCCCGCAAGAACGCCATATGGCCGGCGATGTTTTGGTCGAACTTCTGCGTGACGCTGATATTGATATGCGCGAGGGCGTCGCCAAACGGATTGTCATGCTCAATGAAGCTCCGCGCACGATATCGGTTATTTTGGCCAAAGACGATATTCAGGTCGCCCGTCACATTTTAGAAAATTCTCTATCACTAACAGACTCGGATTTGATTCAAATCGCGAAGAAAGTCTCATCAGAGCATCGCAAAGTGATTGCCCAAAGACGCAAAGTTTCCGATGCGGTTGCTGATGTGCTTGTCCAATTTTTAGAGGACGATGTCGTCACATTGTTGCTCAAAAATAAAGGCGCGAATTTTAGCGAGACGGCTTTGCAACGGATTTTGACGATTTCAAGAAATGAAACCCATTTTATTCCGCTGCTTAATCGCCGCGAAGAATTACGGCCAAGTCACGGCCTGACCATGTTCTGGTGGGCAGATGGTCCCACACGCAAAAAGATTTTGCATCGCTTTGCCGTCTCTCGATCTGTCCTGCAAGAAAGTTGCGCAGATCTATTTCCGCGTGCCGCCGCCGATGGGTGGCAAGATGCAGGCGTTCGAAAAGCCCTACAATTTGTCGAGCGACGCCAACAAAACCGTGCTGCGATTGCGCGAAATGATCACGGCAGTTTGGAAGCCGCGATAGAAGATGCGGCAAAGAACGGTTTAGATCCGCATTTGACCGAAGAGATTTCTTACATGTCCGGCGTAAAGCCGGCCACGGGCGCGCAAATCCTGACGGATGAAGGCGGAGAGGGCATTGCTGTTCTGTGTAAATCCACGGGTCTGAAGCGCGATATGGTAGAGAATATCTGGAAGGCGCTCCGTAGGCCGGTAACGGGCGAGGATGGCGAAACCCATCCCGATTTAATGCGCGTTATCGAGGCCTTCGATACGATTTCAACAGATAAGGCTCAAACAGTTTTACGTTATTGGAACTGGTCATTGACGTCGTCGCTGAACAAAGAGGTTCTGCGTTATATCCGTGACGGCGTTATACCTCGCGAAGAAGAACATGGGGCGGCGGCCATTACCGCGGCACTGGTCTTTGGTCATCGCCGGCAATAAACCCAAAAGGACGAAACGGGTTTTCTAAAATCCGAAATATAAGAAAACCGCGATACGTCGCGGTTTTTCTGTTTTCATCCACAAAACAATCTCTTCCCTTTTAAGGGTTTTGACTTTTAATGCGGGTTTAAGCCCGTTATGAGCGTAAAAGTTAACGACTCTTTGCACTGACAGAGAGCATGAATTGGGTGAGGAGCGCTGGACGCGTGTTACGATTTAGTTTCGTATTGGCTTTGGCTTTGACGGCTACATGGTTGACCCTTTCGGGTTATTTCAAGCCTATGCTTTTAACGCTTGGCGTTATTTCCATAATATTTGTCGTGGCTATGACGGCCCGTATGAAGATCATGGACGAGGAAACTGCGCCCTATATGACTTTGCCGCAAACCTTGTCCTATTTTGTTTGGCTATTCAGAGAAATTATCAAAGCCAATATACAGGTCGTGCGGGCTGTATTGAAACCCGATATGGAAGTCTCGCCGACACTCACGAAAATTCCTCTGCCCCAAAAAAATGATATCAGCAAAGTTATGTTTGCTAACTCAATTACGCTAACACCCGGTACGGTCAGCGTCATGATTAAAGAGGACCATATATTGGTTCATGCCTTGCTCAGCGAAATGAGCACGCCAGAAGACTTTGCTGAAATGGGAGAGCGTTCAGCTTGGGCGGTTGGCGAGAAACTTCTTGCCGCACACAGAGGATCTAAGTCATGAGTGTGGCATTGGGGTATATTTTTTTAGGGACAGCATTTTTAATTATCGTCTCTATGGCCTTCATGCTTGCACGGTTAATTGGCGGACCCACATTATATGACCGTCTTTTGGCGGTAAATTCTTTCGGTACAAAAACCGTACTTTTTCTCTGTGTCTTCTGTTTCATTATCGGTCGTCCTGACGGCGTCGATATTGCTTTGCTCTATGCTTTGATGAATTTTATTGCGACAATTGCCGTGTTGAAGTTCTTTAATTACAGAGCATTGAATGTGGGGCTTTTGGGTGTGCAGGTTGAACAGGAGGAGGAAGAATGAGCCTTCTTGTAACAGTTCTGGCGGCAGCCCCTGCGGCGGCGGAAAGCTATAGTGCGTCCGGCCCGTCTATGGATTGGCTCGGGTCTTTGCGTTTTGTCGGGACGGTTTTATCACTGGCGGCAGGGTTGTTCTTTCTCATGGCCGGAACGATAGGCGTTCTACGTTTACCTGATTTTTATACGCGGCTTCATGCAGCAGGTATGACGGATACTTTGGGCGCGGAACTTATCCTGTTAGGCCTGATTTTCCAAAGCGGTTTTTCCCAAATGACGTTGAAATTGCTTTTGGTCGCCTTCTTCCTTTTGGTCACCAGCCCGACAGCGACCCATGCGGTGGCTCACTCGGCATATAAAAGCGGCTTAAAGCCCCTTCTCGGTAAGTATAAAGCCGCGAAATTAGATGAGGAGGCCTAGATGTTCGCCGCCGCCTCGACCTTTGTCCCGCCCACTATTTTGCTCGATA
Source organism: uncultured Algimonas sp. (assembly GCA_964565335.1). Classification (GTDB taxonomy): domain Bacteria; phylum Pseudomonadota; class Alphaproteobacteria; order Caulobacterales; family Maricaulaceae; genus Litorimonas. The sequence goes on from CAZMEN010000016.1 coordinate 37,238, forward strand.
TTGCTCTTATGGCGATATTGGTGATTGTCGCCTTTGCCATTGTCAGAATGCGCAGCCTGTTCGGTATTGTCATGCTACAAGGCGTTTACAGCCTTGTTTGCGCTGCATGGTTCGTCAATTTAGACGCTGTCGACGTAGCCTTCACTGAAGCAGCTGTGGGAGCAGGGGTCTCAACCGTCTTGATGTTGTCCGCCATGTTATTGGCCGACCGTAAATCTGCGCCCGTCCCGCGCTCGCGCCAATGGGCGCCTTTGCTTGTCTGTGTTTTCGCAGGAGCGGCCATGTTTTATGCTATTGGTGACATGCCCGGCTATGGCGATGCCTATTCGCCTGCCAATAGCTATGTCGGTATCGATTACATGGCCAAAACGGCGGAAGAGATTAAAATTCCAAATGTTGTGACAGCCGTTTTGGGAAGCTATCGCGGCTATGATACATTTGGTGAGGCCGTTGTGATTTTCTCCGCCGGATTGGGCGTTCTCCTGCTCTTGGGCTTGAACGGTAATGCCGGACGCTGGGTCGCAAAGGTTCAGGGTCAACGCATATCCGATGGGGCTGCGCCTGCCGCCCAAATTAAACGCGAAGCGCCTGCGGATTCAGCTTTGACTGAAGTCGCGCCGATTGTGCAGAAAGCCGCGCCCGTTAAAACGCCAGCAGCGAAAAAAGCCTCTCCGAAAAAGCCGCCTCTGAAAAAAACAACGCCTAAGAGCGCTGCTGCGAAAAACCCTACTGTAAAAAAGGCAGCCGTGAAGAAAACCGTGGCTAAGAAGACCGTAGCTAAGAAAACCACTGCAAAGGCCTCTCCCGCTAGAAAAGCAATCGCTAAAAAAACCGCCACTAAGAAGGCTGCTGCCAAGAAACCCGCCTCTAAGAAGCCAGCCGCTAAGAAAGCTGCTATCAAAGCTCCGGCGAAACGACGTGGGCGTCCCCCTAAAGCGGTGGCTGCTAAGTCGACAGTGAAGAAGACTTCGGCCAAGACATCCACCAAGACCGCCACCGCCAAAAAGACGGCGAGTAAAACGGTTAAGAAGCCTGCTACCAAGAAAACCGCTAAGCCCAAATCAGGAGGAAAAGCCTGATGTCTGATAAACGTCCAGAAGGTCAATTCCCTGATGGTATTCACCGCGAAGGCGATCCGCATGTTCTCTTGCGGGTCATCTCGAAATTCCTCATTCCGCTTATCGCCCTCTTTGCGCTCTACGTGCAATTTCACGGGGATTACGGCCCCGGTGGAGGCTTCCAAGCCGGTGTTATCATGGCGGCCTCCGTTATTCTTTATGCGCTTATTTTTGGACTAGATGCGGCAAAGAAAGCCTTTCCGCCGTCTTGGATTCGTATTGGTATGACTTTAGGCGTTTTACTCTATGGCGGAACGGGTGTTCTAAGCTGGTTTTTGGGCGGCGAATTTTTGAATTACAGCGTTCTCGCTCACGAGGCCAGCCATGGACAACATTACGGTATTTTGGCCATTGAATTGGGCATTTTAATTACTGTGACGACTGTGATGATTGCGATTTTTTACGCCTTTGGGTCGAGGCAGCCTGAAACATCGGAGGATGATTGGTAATGATCGCCGATATTTTCCAGCAATATAATTATGCCGTAGTTATCATCCTGATGATGACAGGGCTTTATACTGTCTTTTCATCTCGAAACCTGATCAAGAAGCTAGTTGGCTTGTCTATATTCCAGACATCCGTTTTCTTACTTTATATCACAATCGGCAAAGTAGCCGACGGCCAACCGCCAATTTTGGAAAAAGTCAAAGACGGCGCCAAAGACGATTATACCCATCAAACCATCGACGCCGTGCAGGTCGCCGCCGCAGAAGGCGGGTATAGCTACGCCACGGATATTTTATACTCCAACCCTCTACCGCATGTTCTTATCCTGACGGCGATTGTGGTGGGTGTGGCAACATTAGCCATTGGCCTGTCACTGGTTGTTCGTATTCGCGAAGTCTATCAAACGATTGAAGAAGATGAAATTGATGGTTTGGATTATGCTTTCAACCTCGAAGGCACGGACAGACCTGACGGCGCGAAAGCCGTAAATGCCGGAGCGGCAGAGTAATGGACCTGACACAATACATGCCCGCTTGGCTGTTCGAACACGGCCCTGCTTTTTTAATTGCTGTCCCGCTCTTACTCGCGGCGATTACAGCTATTTTACCCAATCGGAAAATCGCGTGGTGGTCGACAACCGCCATGACCCTTATTTTGGCCATCTCGGCTTTGGCTTTGGCCCAATATGAAAACGCCAATGGTTTGGACATTTATCGCATGGGCGGTTGGAATCCCCCTTACGGGATTTCTCTGGTTGTCGATGCGCTCTCTGCCCCGATATTAGTGTTGATTGCGGCTATGGCCGTTATGACAATGCTTTACGCGCTTCCAGCCACAGTCGCTGAGGTCGAACCTAAAAAACGCGCACCATTCTATGCGGCCTTCTTGCTCTGTATGGCAGGGTTAATGGGTATGGTCGTGACGGGCGATGCGTTTAACGTCTTTGTTTTTCTCGAGGTGAGCTCTATCTCGACTTATGTCTTGGTGGCAATGGGCGCGAGCCGCGACCGCCGTGCTTTGGTTTCGGCTTATAATTATTTAATTCTCGGCTCTATTGGCGCGACCTTCTTTGTTATCGGCATTGGTTTCCTCTATATGGAAACAGGTACGCTCAATATGGCGGATATGGCGCGAATCCTATCCGAAATGGAGGGTGGATCCCGTGTCTCTATGGTGGCGTTTGGCTTTATCATTGTCGGCTTAGGGTTAAAGCTTGCTATGTTCCCGCTGCATAATTGGTTGCCGGGTGCTTATGCCTATTCCCCCACGCCTGTGGCGGCGTTTTTGGCGTCTACCGCGACGAAAGCGGCGCTTTACCTCTTAATCCGCTTTACTTTCTTCGTCTTTAATCCTGAATTTGATTATGTCGCCGCCATACTGACCTATCTGATTGTGGGCTTAGGCGTAGTCGGCATGCTCTTTGCGTCGGCACAAGCGATTTTCCAGACCGATATCAGGCGTGCTTTGGCGTTCTCGTCTGTGGCGCAAGTCGGCTATATGTTGCTTGGTATTGGTATTGCTACAACAGCCAGTGTGGCCGCAGGCTATCTCCATCTTATAAATCACGCGATTATCAAAGGGGGGTTATTTCTCGCCGTTGGCGCGATGTGGTATCGGTTTGGCATTACGCGCTCAGCCGATTTCAGAGGCTTGTCCAAGACGATGCCTTGGACAATGGGCGCGTTCACAGTGTGTGGTTTCTCGCTGATCGGAGTGCCTTTCACGGCAGGGTTCGTATCAAAGGTTGCTCTGGCCGAGGCCGCTGCGGAGCAGGGCTATTGGTGGTCTGTCGGCGTAATTATGCTCAGCTCTATTCTCGCAATTTTCTATGTGGGGCGTGTTTTGATGACGGCCTATTTCCAGGACCCGCCCGAAATTGACGGGAAAGCCGTGGCGAAGAATGAAGCGCCGTTGATGATGCTTATTCCGATGTGGATATTGGCGCTGTCATCTGTGGCAATTGGGATGAATATTTTTGGGGCGTCCGACCTTATTGTCGGGGTTTCCGAACGCGCGGCAGATGCGCTCTTATCGGCGGGAGGCTAGACCATGTCATTAACGCCCGAACTCGCTCTCGCGCTTTTGCTTGTTATTCCGATGGCCGCGGCGGTATTAATCCCGTTTGCGCGCAAAATGCCGAATGTGCGCGAAGCAATTACGTTCATTGCCGGTTTCGCGCTCTTGGGCGTTGTAATTTACCTTTGTAAAATTGTTGCCGCAGGCGGCCGCCCTGAATTATTGCTTGGTACATTTGCAGGTAATTTCGAAGTGAAGTTCATGCTCGAGCCCTTGGGCGCGACCTTTGCCGCGATAGCCAGTTCGCTCTGGATTGTGAATTCTGTTTTTACACTCGGTTACATGCGCGGCAATAGTGAGAAAAACCAGACCCGATTTTATACCTTTGTCGCTATCGCTATTGCGTCGGCTATGGGCATTGCGGCTTCGGCCAATTTAATTACCTTATTTATTTTCTACGAAGCGCTGACAATTTCAACCTTCCCGCTGGTCTCACATAAGGGCGATGCAAAAGCTCGTCGAGGGCTAACTATTTATGCCCTTATTTTGATGGGCACGTCCTTGGCGCTTCTCTTGCCCGCTATTATCGGCACGCATGTGATTGCGGGAACGACCGAGTTCCAAGTTGGCGGTGTTTTCCCTGAAGGCACGTCACTCTTCGCCACGTCTATATTACTATTCTTGTTTGCTTTCGGTATTGCCAAGGCCGCTTTGATGCCGACCCATCCTTGGCTGCCCAATGCCATGGTTGCGCCGACCCCAGTCTCGGCCTTGCTCCATGCGGTGGCGGTTGTGAAAGCGGGAGTGTTCACTATGCTGAAAGTAGTCGTCTTTACATTCGGCCCCGCTTTGACCGCAGAAACGCCTGCTTCAACGACCATATCATGGATTGCTGCCATTTCTATTGTGCTGGCCTCTGTTATTGCCTTGAGGCAGGATAACCTCAAAGCGCGCTTGGCCTATTCCACCGTGTCCCAACTCTCTTATATTACTCTAGGGGCCATGCTCGCCGCGCCTATGGCGATTATCGGCGGCGGCCTGCAAATTGTGATGCATGCTTGGGGTAAGATTACGCTCTTTATGTGTGCGGGCGCGATTTATACTGTTTCGCATCGTACGAAA
>CAZMEN010000017.1:0-4883 GCA_964565335.1 uncultured Algimonas sp.
GGATAAAGAAGATCACCGTTCGGTTATGTCGCATCTATGCCGATTGGCCTTTAAACACGGGGATCGATTTTATGGCTTTCAGGGCATTCGGCAATTCAAAAAGAAGTTCAATCCGGAATGGGAAGCGGTTTATCTGATTGCGCCGAAGCAACGCCACATGCCGGGCGCATTGAAAAATTTAGCCTTACTGTCGGCAGGGGGCTATAAAGGCCTGCTAAAACGGGACGGGTGAAGACGGCTTAGACCCCTAGGCCCGCGCAATAACGCTCACAAGTAAAGTCTAGGCGTCAAGATCGACAAGTCTAGTGAATGTTTGAGCCTCAAGATTAGCGAAGCAAACATTCTCAGCGTTATGGGGCAATAGCGTTATGGAGCAGTACAAAAGAGTTGAAGGCGCTTAAGGGCATCACGCCCATATTCACCCGCCTTGGTGCCGCCTGCGCGGGTAGTCCTGCTTTTAAGGTTCAACGTGTAAAAGGCTTGGCCCAACATGGCGAGTGGGACTGAAAACTTGGGCGATACGCGATACGGCCGCAGATGCCTTGCCATCCTTTATTGAGCAAGCCTCCGTCTGCATGAAATAACCCCTTGCAATATACTGAAACCGCGCTAAACGGCGCGCAACAATTCGCGTATAGGGGCGGGTGTCTGGCATATAGCCTTTCATCCATTCCGGTGAGCGTTCCGATGGTCGGAAAACTTCACACCCTATACTAGGTCAACCGGAACAAGGAGATATCCATGGCCCTCCCAGAATTTTCAATGCGTCAGCTACTCGAAGCTGGCGTTCACTTCGGACATCAGACCCATCGTTGGGATCCGAAAATGGCGCCGTATATTTTTGGCGCTCGCTCAAACATTCACATTCTTGACCTCTCCCAGACAGTGCCTTTGCTTCATCAGGCTTTGAAAGAAGTTCGCGATGTTGCGGCTAAAGGTGGCCGTGTTCTCTTTGTTGGTACAAAACGCGCTGCGTCTGATCCTGTGGCTCAAGCGGCCAAGCGTTGCGCGCAGTATTATGTCAACCACCGTTGGCTCGGCGGTATGCTTACAAACTGGCAGACAGTCACAAAATCTATTTCTCGTCTAAAAGAGCTCGAAGCTATGCTCGGCGAAGAAGGCGCAGACGCTGAAACAGGTTTGACCAAGAAGGAAAACCTGAAACTCGCTCGCGAAATGGAAAAGCTCGAAAAAGCTCTGGGCGGTATCAAGGATATGGGCGGCAAGCCTGATATCATGTTTGTAATCGACACAAACAAAGAGAGCATTGCCATTTTAGAAGCCCGTCGTTTGGGTATCCCTGTTGTCGCTATTTTGGATTCAAACTGCAATCCTGCATCGGCTGATATGCCAATTCCGGGAAATGATGATGCAGCTCGCGCAATTCAGCTCTACTGTGAATTGATGGCTGACGCTGTTCTCGACGGTATGACGTCTGCTGCAGCTGCGGTCGGTGCTGATTTAGGCGCGTCCGAAAACCCCGAAGAATTAGCACTTAATATGGAAGCTCAAGCTGAAGCGGCTCCTGTTGTTGAAGCGGCCCCTGTTGTTGAAGCGGCTCCGGCTGCCGAAACAGCTGTTGTTGAACCTGCCGCTGCCGCGCCAGCCAAGGCTGAAGCCAGTGCAGACGAGTCAGAGTTTTTGCCTGTAACACGTGAATACGATGCTGAGGCTGACAATGCTGTCGTCACAAAGATCGAGAAATATTTGGGCGCTTCTTTGAAAAACAAAGATGCTAAATATGTTGCCTGTTCAGATGAGACGGAATTGGAAACAATCGTCAAAGGCTTCATGAGCAAGAAACTCGGCATAGATGATAAAGACGCGGCTATGGAGAAGGTTAAAGCTGTTTGCGAACAGATGAAGCCGACCCGTATGAAAAATCGCGTCACATTCTACTACCTACTGGCCAAGAATGAAGGCAAGCTCGGCGAATTCTAGCCGACCCTTTAAATTACAAACCGCGCTTCTTATGTAAGCGCGGAAAATTTCTTTCTTAGCAGAATAGAGGAGAGCGATATGGCTCAGATTACTGCAGCAATGGTTAAAACCCTGCGTGATAAAACATCCGCAGGCATGATGGATTGCAAAAAAGCATTGAACGAAACGAATGGCGATATGGAAGCCGCAGTCGATTGGTTGCGTACAAAAGGTATCGCGAAAGCTGACAAGAAAGCCGGACGCATTGCGGCCGAAGGTTTGGTAGCTGTCGCTTTGGCACCGCACACTGGCGCTTTGGTTGAAGTAAACTCAGAAACTGACTTTGTGGCTCGTAATGAAGGCTTCCAAAGCGCTGTTGCTGAGATTGCTTCCTTGGCAACCTCAGTGGACAGCACAGACGCACTTGCTGCGGCCAAAACGTCCACTGGCGAAAATGTTACAGATTACCTGACAACACTCGTCGGTAAGATCGGTGAGAATATGACATTCCGCCGAATGGCGCGTTTGACTGTCGAAAACGGAACCGTGGCTGGTTACATCCATAATGCTGTGACTGACGGCATGGGCAAAATCGGTGTGTTGGTTGCGCTAGAATCATCTGGCGATAAAGCGAAACTCGACGAGTTGGGTAAGAAAATCGCTATGCACATTGCGGCGACAAACCCGCTTTCTTTGACTGTTGACGATTTGGATCAGGACTTTGTCGCTAAAGAACGCGCAGCCCTCAAAGCTGAGGCGATCGAATCTGGTAAGCCAGAAGCCATTGTCGACAAAATGGTCGAAGGCCGTATGGTCAAATTCTTCAAAGAATCCGTCTTGATGACGCAAATTTTTGTTATGGACGGCGAACGCTCTATCGAACAAGTTATCGCTGATGAAGCGAAAGCTTTGGGCGCAGACATCAAAATGACCGGCTATGTCCGTATGGGCGTTGGTGACGGTATTGAGAAAAAAGAAGAAGATTTTGCGGCGGAAGTCGCGGCGGCTGTTGCCGGATCTTAAAGCTCTATAATTTGCGGCACTAATTTCTGGTATCGTAAAACTTAAGCGTTATAACCCTGTCAGACCGAGTCACTGGGACTTTGGCCTGGCAGGGTTTTTTAATGTCTGACTATAAATATAACCGCGTCTTGCTTAAGATTTCTGGCGAAGCCCTGATGGGGGATCAGGACTATGGTATAGATACAAAAATGACGGCCCGCATCGCGAAAGAGGTTGCAGAAGCCCACGCAAAGGGACTTCAAATCGCTCTCGTCATCGGTGCCGGTAATATTTTCCGCGGATTAAGCGCTGCCGCAGGCGGTATCGAACGCTCAACCGCCGATTATATGGGCATGTTGGCGACTGTGATGAACGCCTTGGCTATGCAAAGCGCGTTGGAACAGCAAGGCGTAGACACCCGTGTTCAATCCGCCATTCCGATGCAAACTGTCTGCGAGCCTTATATTCGCCGCCGCGCCGTTCGTCATATGGAAAAAGGCCGCGTGGTCATTTTTGCGGCAGGAACAGGCAATCCTTACTTCACAACAGATACAGCGGCGGCTCTGCGCGCGGCTGAAATGCAGTGCGGCGCATTATTAAAGGGAACGCAAGTGGACGGTGTCTATGACAGTGACCCCAATAAAAACCCGAGTGCCAAGCGCTATGAGACTTTAGATTACCAAAAAGTTTTGACAGACGACCTGAAAGTCATGGATGCCGCGGCAGTGACCTTGATGAGGGAGAATAGCATCCCCATTATAGTGTTCTCACTGCATGAAACCGGTGGATTTGACAAAGTCATGTCAGGGAAGGGAACCTGTACCACAATTCAGTCCTAATTTGGTCATGTGTGTCGGATAGGTTTGAATAGAATGGAGATGCCATATGGCCGATTTTAATCTCGCGGATTACCGCAAAAGAATGGACGGAGCGATAGCCTCGCTGCGAACGGAATTTGGCGGCTTGCGTACTGGTCGTGCCAATGCGGCTTTGCTCGATAATGTCACGGTGAATGCTTATGGCTCCGAAATGCCGCTGAACCAGGTCGGGTCAGTCAGTGTGCCTGAATCCCGCATGTTATTGGTAAGCGTCTGGGATAAATCTATGGTGGCGTCGGTCGAAAAAGCACTACGACAAAGCTCATTAGGCATTAACCCAGTAACAGATGGCCAGACTCTCCGGATTCCTATGCCGCCTCTGACCGAGGAACGGCGCCGTGATTTGACCAAGGTTGCCGGCCAATATGCCGAGAGTGCCAAGATAGCTGTTAGAAATGTCCGCCGAGATGCCATGGACAGTTTGAAAAAACTGGAGAAGGCATCCGATATTTCCGAAGATGAGCAAAAAGCCCACAGCGATGATGTTCAAAAAGCCACAAATGATGTTATTGCTGAAATCGACAGAATATTGGGCACGAAATCCGAAGAGATAATGCAGGTATAGTTTGCCCCCTGCCGCCTCATATCCCGAGCGTTTTCCTGCGCATATTGCCATTATAATGGATGGTAATGGGCGATGGGCACAAGCCAGACATCGCCCGCGCGTTTTTGGACATCGTGCAGGCGTGAAAACCGTCCGCCGAGTTGTTGAGGATGCTTCTGAGTTAGGGGTTAAGTGCCTGACGCTTTATAGTTTCTCGACTGAGAATTGGTCTCGGCCTAAGTCTGAAATCTCTGCTTTGTTCACGCTGCTTCGTGAGTATGTTGAACAGGATTTAGAAACACTAAATGATCGTGGTGTGCGTATTCGTATTCTTGGTTCCAAGGATGGACTTAAGCCAGATTTGCTTAATTTAATAAAGCGGGTTGAGACGACGACTGAAGGCAATACTGATTTTGCCTTAAACATAGCCTTTAATTATGGCGGGCGAGATGAAATTATCCGCGCGACGAAAAAGGCTTTGGCAGATGGTCACACCGACCGAACCCTCACGCAAGAGGTCCTTGAGCATTACCTAGACA
>CAZMEN010000017.1:4893-22915 GCA_964565335.1 uncultured Algimonas sp.
ACCAAGCAGTGCGAAAGGAGAAGGTCACCAAGGGTTACTGGAAGCGTGGGGAGAAGTTAAACACTCGTCTGAATAACAAAGCGAATGAAAAGGTTGATGCCCAGTACAAGAACGCCTCTGTTGCTCTCGTCATTCGTACCAGCGGTGAAATGCGCATCAGCAATTTCCTTTTGTGGCAGGCAGCTTATGCAGAATTCGTTTTTACTGATATTTTGTGGCCTGACTTTGGGAAAGAGGATTTGGAAAAGGCGATTATAGAGTTTCGTAATCGGGACCGCCGTTTCGGGAATGTTGCCGCATCGGAAGTGGCTTAACGAATGAGCTCAGATGCTCCCACATTGCCGAAAAAGCGTTGGAAGAATCTGGGCGTAAGATTTCTATCCGCCGTTGCATTGTTTTTGATTTGTATGGCTCCGTTCTATTTTGGCGGATGGCTCTGGGCTGCTTTCGTCGTGATCTTCACCGCGCGAATGAGCTATGAATGGGTGCGTATGTCGGACAAAGCCCCAACGCGGGTTGCATTTCTTATCCCAATTATTGGTATGGTGGTTGCCGGAATTTACGCGGTTCAAAGTTATTGGGCTTATGCCGTTTTAACAGTGGCGGTGACGGCGTGTTTGGCTCTTTTTGATCGCATGCGCCGCGGCGGCGGATTATGGGCAGGCTTCGGATTGCTTTATATTCTAATACCTAGCCTCACGATTATCGGGTTAAGAGGTAACGCTGTCGGCTTTGATACGGCAGGTTTCCAAACGCTTCTCTTCATTATTTTTGTCGTTATCGCGGCGGATGTCGGGGCTTATTTCGGCGGAACGTTCCTTCAAGGGCCAAAATTGTCACCGAAACTGTCGCCGAATAAGACTTGGTCAGGCTTTTTGGTCGGGTTGGTTTTTGCAGTTCTGATTGGCGGAGTAATTACACATTTCGAATTTGGATCGTTTATTCATGGACTATTGATTGCAATTCCCGTGGTCCTATTGGGCGTCGGCGGAGACTTGTTAGAAAGCGGGTTGAAACGCAAATTGCAGGTCAAAGACACCGGAGAGTTATTACCTGGTCATGGTGGATTATTGGACCGTTTTGACAGTTTGATGATTGCAAGTATTGGTTTCGCGTTAATCATTTGGGCGTTCCCGTCCGCTTGGCCCCTACTTTAGTCCCGCCTTATGACAAAACGAATATCAGTTCTTGGCTCAACGGGCTCAATCGGCGAAAATACGCTTGATATTGTGTCTCGGGCCAATGAAGGCAATTATCAAGTCGTGGCTTTGACGGCGAATAAAAGCGCTGAGAAACTAGCCGCGCAAGCCAAGACTTTTAACGCGGAATTTGTTGCCTTGGCCGATGAAAGCCAAGCGGAGACATTAAAAACTGCGCTTTCGGGAAGTTCAATTCGCTTCGGTGTCGGTAGAGAGGCTTTGGTCGAAGCCGCCTCTTTCCACGCGGACTTTACAATGGCGGCAATTATTGGGGCTGCGGGCCTGCCGCCGACACTCGCGGCCGTCAAACAGGGTAATCACATAGGATTGGCGAATAAAGAATGCCTCGTTTGTGCCGGGGATTATTTCATGTCCGAAGTTAAGAAATATGGCGCAACGCTCCTTCCGGTAGACAGCGAGCATAATGCTATATTTCAAGTGCTCGAGGATGAACCAGAAGGTATTAAACGTTTGATTTTAACGGCGAGCGGCGGCCCGTTCAGAGAAAAATCAGCCGAAGCGCTGAAATCCGTAACACGCAAAGACGCTCTGGCGCATCCTGTTTGGGATATGGGTGCAAAAATTAGTATCGATTCTGCGAGCCTAATGAATAAAGGGCTAGAGTTAATTGAAGCGAGCTATCTTTTTAAGCGTCAATCGGCCGAGATTGATGTGATCGTTCATCCGCAATCCATCATCCATTCTATGGTCGAATATATCGATGGTTCTGTTTTGGCCCAATTAGGGTCACCGGACATGCGCACGCCTATTGCTTATGCCATGGGATGGCCCAAGCGTATCGCTGCACCTGTTGAACGATTAGATTTCACAAAATTAAGCCAATTGACATTTTTCGAACCTGATACGGCGCGCTTTCCGGCCTTGCGCCTTGCGCGTGAATCCTTGGAGGCAGGAGGCAAAGCTCCGACTGTCTTAAACGCAGCGAATGAGATTGCTGTTGAAGCCTTTCTTGCTGAAAAGATTGGATTTTTAGAAATTTCTCGAACAGTTGAAGAGACGCTCAACGCTCTAGGCGCCGATCCAGATTTCCTGAAACCGGACCTCTCTATTGAAGCGATTCTCGCAACAGATGCATTAGCGCGTGACACTGCACATGAGCAGATTGTAAACTTGTTATAGCGTTTAAAAACAGGCAAACTCTATGAAACGCACTCACTCTGACGTGAATGCAGATTCGTCATAAGGGAACCGCATCGCCGAACCATGATTTCAGGTGTCATTGATATCCTTATTTTTGTGAGCAGTTTCCTGCTTGTTCTGTCCTTTCTCGTCTTTTTTCACGAGTTGGGTCATTACAGTGTAGCGCGCTTATTCGGCATTTCCGTAGATCGTTTTTCCATCGGGTTCGGTAAACCTATCGCCAAATGGAAAGCTAAAAGCGGCACGGAGTGGATGATCGCGCAAATCCCTCTAGGAGGCTATGTAAAATTTGCCGGAGACGCGACAGGCGCGAGCAACCCTGATGCTGAGGCTTTAGCCGTGATGAAAGCGGAAGCCGAAAGTGAAGGCGGTGAGGGGATTGATAATGTTTTCCATTTCAGACCTGTGTGGCAGCGCGCCCTTGTTGTGCTGGCCGGGCCTGTTGCGAATTTTATTCTGGCTATATTGATATTCGCAGGCTTGGCTTACGGCCTTGGGTCCTATGATAGAGCCTCCGTCGTAGGCAGCGTCGAGCCAGAAAGTGCTGCTGCACTGGCAGGTATTCAGCCGGGTGACGCTTTTTTGACGATGGACGGCAAAGATGTGACGCGTTTTTCTGATCTAAAAAAACACGTTATTCTGCGCAGCGACACGGATATTCAAACGAAAATTAAGCGAGATGGCGAGGTGATAAATCTTGTTCTTGCACCGCGCCGTGTTCAAGAGCGCGATTTCGTGGGAGCAAAATCTTCTTCTGGTCGTATCGGTATTGGGTTGTCACCTGATAGCGAACTTCTTCATCAGAAACACAATCCATTGGAGGCCGTCGGTATTGGCGTAGGGCAAGTCGGGGAAACAATCGCCATGACCGGAACCTATGTGGCGCGTATTTTCAAGGGCAAGGAAGACGGTAAACAGCTGGGGAGCGTCGTGAAGATTGCGACGATTACGGGCAAAACAGCCGTAGATACGGCGAATGCCGATGTGCCTTTGGGAGAACGTCTCAAAGCGATGTCTTTGATGTTAGTTCAGTTGGCCGCGGCGATTTCCATTGGCTTGGGTGTCGCAAATTTAATGCCAATTCCCGTCTTGGACGGTGGACATTTGATGTACTACGCTTATGAAGCCGTAGCGGGTCGTCCGCTTAGTAAAGAAAAACAGGAGTTTGGGTTTAAAATCGGGTTTGCAGTCCTACTGACGCTCTTTGTTGCCCTCACGATTAATGATATTGGCTACGTCAGTAGCATATTTTCCTAAATGGACGTTTTCATGCATGTAACTGCGAGACATTGCCAAATTAAGCCTTTGCGTGCTTTCCCTTTGATTTCTCTTTCGAGGCTTTATCAGTGGGTCATGTCCGCCTTAGCGGTTTTGTGTTTGTCATTGATGGCGCAATCTGCATCGGCGCAAGATGAAGCCGCGCCCGCAGTTGCTCCAACCATTATTCGTTCTATCCAAGTTACGGGTAATCAGCGTGTTGAAGCCAATACTGTAGCCTCTTACCTTTTAATTGCACCAGGTGATCCTTACAGCGAAACACGCATCGATACGTCTATCAAGACGCTATATGCGACAGGCCTGTTTGCTGATGTAGCCATTGACCCCCGAGACGGAAACGTCCTGATACAGGTGATTGAAAATCCGATTATTAACCGCGTGATTTTGGAGGGGAATAAATCCCTTAAAACAGATAAAATTACGGATGAGGTCGAAGCTGAGCCACGCTCTATTTTTACGCGGTCCAGCATCCAAGAAGATGTTCAGCGGATTATTGAGTTGTACCGCCAATCGGGCCGCTTTGCTGCGACGGTTTCGCCGAAAGTAGTGCAACAACCACAAAACCGCGTGGATTTGATTTTTGAAATCACGGAGGGCCCCGTAACGGGTGTTCGCCGTATTAACTTCATCGGCAATGCTGAATACCCGGATCGCCTCTTGCGCAAGGAAATCGCAACAGCGGAATCTATTTGGTACAAATTTTTCAGTTCCAATGATAATTATGACCCAGGTCGCCTTGAATATGACCGCGAACAGCTTCGGACATATTATACAAACCGAGGTTTTGCTGATTTCCGTGTTGTCTCGGCCGTAGCTGAGCTTACCCCGGACCAAGAAGATTTTTACATTACGTTCACATTGGATGAAGGCGAGGAGTATACTTGGGGTGATATTACCGTTGAAACTGAGCTTGACGAATTGGATGCTGATTTTCTTGAACGACTAATTCGCATCAAAAAAGGCAATATTTATAACGCCAGTCAGGTCGAAGACGCGATTGATACGCTGAATTTCGCGGCGGGTACAACAGGCTATGCCTTCGTTGATATTCAGCCAGATATTAAGCGTAATCGTGATGAAAAAACGGTCGATTTAGTATTTAACGTTGTTGAAGGCCCCCGTGTTTACATCGAACGGATTGATATTGTCGGCAACACAACAACGCTGGATTATGTTATCCGCCGTGAACTAGAGTTAGTTGAAGGTGACGCCTTTAACCGCATCCTTTTGGATCGCTCACGCAACCGGGTAAGAGCGTTGCGTTTCTTCGAAGAAGTCGAAATTACCGAAACTCAGGGCTCCTCTCCTGACCGCGCCGTTGTTGAAGTGGCTGTGAAAGAACAGCCAACAGGTGAATTGAGCTTTTCTGCTGGTTTTTCCTCTGCCGATGCTTTCCTTGTGGATTTGTCAATTACCCAACGCAACTTACGGGGACGAGGGCAGCTCTTACGTTTCGTTATCCGTGCCTCTTCAAATAGGCGCGAGATTGATTTGCGATTTACCGAACCTCGTTTCTTAGGAAGAAACCTGGCTGCGGGTGTCGAGTTATTTGATGTAACAATTGACTTCTTGCAGGAAGCGGGCTTCCGTCAATCTCGGACAGGGGGGCAGGTTACTCTGGCCTTCCCGTTGACCGAATATACATCTCTGACGACCCGCTACTCCTTGCGTAAAGAAGACATCGAATTTCCTGAGCAAAATCAATGTGCTGCCTTAGAGGCCTCAGAGAACCAAGGGGCCGCTATCACAAACTCTAGACTAGTTTCCTTGTGTGAGCAGGCTGGCGGTCGATTGTCTTCTATTCTCGGCTACACCTTTGGTTGGGACCGCCGAAACGATCCGATTACCCCCACAGGTGGTTTTGATGTGCGGTTTAGCCAAGACCTTGCGGGTGTTGGCGGAGATGTGAAATATTTACGGACAGATCTGCGGGCCAATTTCTACAAAGGTCTGTATAAAAACGTGATTGCCAGTGCCACGTTGGCCGGGGGTTATATTCGCGGTTGGGGCGGTGATCCCGTCACAATTAATGACCGTTACTTTAAAGGAAATTTTGATTTCCGAGGTTATGATAACGCCGGTATCGGTCCAAGAAATGCCTTTGTAAACGGCGAAACCGGAGAAGTCGCGACATCAGCCGAGCTGATTGCTGCGGGCTTGGGAGATCGTACCAGTCGTTTGAATGCCTTAGGTGGTAATGCCTTTGGTCTTGCTTCTGCCGAGGTGAGTTTTCCTGTTGGCGTGCCTAATCTTTTGGGTAGTGTATTCGTTGAAGCAGGAACAGTGGGCCTCTTGGATGATGATTTCAAAATTGATCTTATTCAAACCCAGAACATAACGGGACTTACAAATGGAGAATCATGCTCCGGTATTGGTGACGATGGAAACCCTGATACATTCCTTATCTGCCAACGCAGTATCGATGATCTCTCCGTCCGTGCCATGCTTGGTGCCAGTGTGTTCTGGGAAAGCCCATTCGGCCCTATTCGTTTCGACTTTACAAAACCTCTCCGACAGTTCGAGTATGATCGTCGTGAGTCCTTCCAATTCACAACCCGTACAAGGTTCTAATCATGTTTATTAAATTCATGCGCTACATCGCGCTTGGCATCATTGCGTCTATGGTTTTCTCAACGTCCGCTATGGCGCAAAAAGTTCTCGTCGTTGACGCGCAAAAGGTTCTAAGTGACTCCCGGGTCGGCAAACATGTGGTTGCTCAAATCTCAACGATTGAGAAAACAGCTTCGACTGAAGTTCAATCCAAACTGACGGCCGTTCAAAACAAACGTAAAAATCTGCAAACTCAGTACGGGACGCAAACACAACAGCAACTTATGCAAAACGCTACTTTCAAGAGTCAGTTGGAGCAGTTGTTGAAAGATGAGCAGAAATTTAAGCAGGAATATGCTAAGATTAGCCAAGAGATGCAGATCACGCGTCAAAAAGCTTTTATTCCGGTCATGAAAAAATTTAATGAAATCGTGAAATCTGTTAGATCAGAGCGGAATGCAGATGTCATAATGGATCGCTCCCAAGTCATCGACATGGCACCAGCCTCTGATGTAACGCAGACTGTCCTTAGTCGTTTAAATCAACAAATGACGACTACTCCGGTTACGAGAGAGCGCTTGCCCTTAAAATAATATGCACTTTGAGCGCGGAACAGAGTAAGATTATCTATGCTTGATCCGCGTTTTTATAAGTCAAACGGGCCGATTCCTTTATTGGCCCTTATAGAGGGTTTAGATGTTGATCTGGACCCTCATTTTTATGATGTCCCTCTTAACGTTCCAAATGCGCTTCTTTCTTCTAAAGAAGGGGACTTGGTCTTTTTCGAAAATAAGCGTCTAAAAGAACAAATTGAGACAGCCAAAGCGACGGCCTGTCTGGTAACAGCCGCGCTCGCTCCATTGGTGAGTGAAAAGCGTATCATTCCGATCATAAGCAAGGCTCCCAGAGCGCATTTTGCCCGAATGTGTCAAAAGCTCGTAGGATTTGATGCCGATAAAAAAGCGTCGATGATTTCTGACAAGGCGCAGATACATTCAACGGCTATTATTGGAGATGGCGTCACAATCGATAAAAATGTCCAGATTGGCCCATATGCCGTAATCGGAAATGGAGTTTCCATTCAGGAGAATACGATTATCGGCCCTCACGTCAGCTTGTCTTATTGCCAAATTGGTCGCGATTGCCGCGTGAAAGCTTCGTCTGTCATTGGCGGCGCAGGTTTCGGAATTGCTAGTGATGAGAAGGGGCTAATTGATCTGCCTCATTTGGGGAGGGTCATAATCGGTGATCGCGTCAGTATAGGCTCTCAAAGCTGTCTGGATCGCGGGCAATTAGGAGATACGGTTTTATCGGATGATGTTAAAATCGATAATCTCGTTCAAATTGCGCATAATGTGACAATAGGGCGGGGCTCTATGTTGGCGGGCCATGTCGGAATTTCCGGAAGCTGCACGATTGGTAACTATGCTCAAATCGGCGGCAATGTCGGACTGGCCGATCATGTAATTATTGGTGATAAGGTAAAAATTGCAGCCCGCTCGGGTGTCATGCATAATATCCCAGATGGTGAAGTTTGGAGTGGGTATCCAGCCATGCCTATCAGAGAGCATATGCGCGTTGTCAGTGCGACTCGGAAACTGGCGCAACGCCCGAAAAAGGATACGTCATGACGCCGCAATTTCCGCTCAACAGAGAGGACGTGAAACGTTATCTACCGCACCGTGACCCGATGTTGTTTATTGACCGGGTATTGCTGGCGGACGAAACTTCCATCACAGCTGAGTCAGACGTCAAAGCCGACGCGCCGCATTTTAAAGGCCATTTTCCTGATTTGCCTATATTGCCAGGTGTCATGATTATCGAAACGGTTGCGCAGGCCGGGGCGTTGATTGTCTCTTTATCCAAAGGTTTGGAAGAAGGAACCTTCATTGCATTTTCAGGCGTTGAACAAGCCAAATTCCGCCGTCCTGTCTACCCCGGAGAAATGCTCACTATTGAAGCGCGCATTGAGCGTAATAGGAGAGGGTTCTACAAATTCTCAGGCGTCGCGAAGGTCGAAGACGCCATTGCTGCGCAACTTCAGTTTTCTGCCACGCAGATGAGTTTTTAGGCGCAGGGCAGGAACTTATGACAACGAACATCCACTCCAGCGCGATTGTCCATGAAAACGCCCAATTAGGGGCGAACGTCTCTATTGGGGCGTTCTGTACGGTTGGAGCAGACGTAGCTTTAGGAGATAATGTTCAACTCGTCAGCCATGTGAGTTTAAGCGGGAAAACGACAATCGGAGCGGATTCGATTCTGTACCCATTTGTGTCTATGGGACACCCCCCGCAGGACTTTAAACACAAGGGCGGCGATGTTTCTATAATTATTGGCGAACGCTGTGTTTTCCGTGAAAATGTAAATATTCATCCCGGAACAGATACAGGGAAACCTATCACGCGTATCGGAAACGATTGCTATTTCATGGTCGGAACGCATCTCGCCCATGAGGGACAAATGGGAAATCATGTTGTTGTATCCAATGGGGCACAAATCGGCGGAAATGTCTCTATCGGCGATTATGTCGTTTTAGGCGGACTCTGCGCTATCCACCAGCATACGCGTATCGGTAATTATGCCTTTATTGGCGGTATGGCGACGGTGACGAGAGACGTTATTCCTTACGGGTTTGTCTTGGGTAACAAAGCGCATCTGGCGGGATTGAATGTGGTAGGGTTAAGACGTCGTGGATTCTCCAAAGACCAAGTCAAACAACTCCGCTCGGCCTATCGTTTAATGTTTGCTGCCGAGGGGACATTTGTAGAACGCCTCGATGATGCTCAGGCTCTTTATAAAGACCATGAATTGGTGCAGGAAATCATCGCTTTTATCCGTACACAGAAAGACCGTTCAATCTGCCTACCCAAATAGGTTAGATCGCATCAGGAATGAACCATATGAAACTCGCTGTTATTGCAGGACGTGGAGACTTACCAAAACACGTTGTGGCGGCCGCCAAAGATAGCGGAAACCTTCAAATAGTCATCGCTTTGGATGGTTTTGCGCAAGTCAGGGATTTTCAAGGATCAAAATCTTTTCGGTTGGGCGAATTTGGCCATATCATCAAATATCTGAAGAAAACCAAAGCGACGCATGTCTGTTTTTGTGGTAACGTGGATCGTCCAGATTTTTCCAAGATAAAACCGGATTTGAAGGCTATGTTTTATCTCCCTGGAACAATTATGGCGGCAAGTAAGGGTGATGATGCTTTGATGAGGCATATGATTAGCTTGTTCGAAAAAGAAGGGTTTGAATGTATTTCACCTCAAGAAATTTGTGAACCTCTCCTTATGCCAGAAGGATTTTTAGGCACTGTCACTTTAGCTGAGGTGCATAAAGCAGATGCTTTGGCGGCCTGTCATGTCGCGCAATCTATCGGAGCACTCGACATAGGTCAGAGCGCTGTGGTTGCGCGAGGTGTGACATTAGCGGTTGAAGCCCAAGAAGGTACGGATGCGATGCTATTACGTGTCTCATCACTGCCTAAGGCTTTGCGGGGCGATGACGACAATCGTGTCGGCATATTGGCGAAAATGGTTAAGCCTACACAAGATCAACGAATAGACTTGCCCGTTATTGGACTGCGTACCATAGAGAATGCCGCCAATGCAGGACTTGCCGGCATCGTCGCGGAAGCGAATGGCGCATTTCTTCTCGACCGCGAGGCCGTTATCGACTGTGCCAACGCAAATGGGCTTTTCGTGATGGGGCTTCCGCCTAAAGATGCCGCCCAAGGCTAGCTGATGAAACGCGTTTTCATCGTTGCCGCCGAGAGATCCGGCGATGAACTGGGCGCAGGATTGGCGGAACACATTCGGGCTGAACAGGCGAACATCTCCATATTGGGTATTGGCGGTGACGCTATGGAAACGGCCGGAGTGCCATCTCGCATGGATATATCAGGCTTAGCGATTTTGGGCTTTGTCGAAGGGCTTAAACATTACCCTATGATTCTCAAAAAGGTTAGAGCCTGTGTAGACGACATTTTAGAGACCAAACCCGATGCTGTTATCTTGATTGACAGTTGGGGCTTTATGATACGTGTGGCAAAAGGATTAAAAGCTAGAGGCTATAGCGGGAAAATTATCAAATATGTTGCCCCGCAGGTTTGGGCCATGCGGGCAGGGCGAGCCAAAATTCTCGCTAAATTCGTTGATTTATTGCTGAGTATCCAACCCATGGATGCAGCCTATTTTGAACCTGAAGGCCTAGAGACTATTTATGTCGGTAATCCTGTTTTCGACAAGGATTATCGAAGCGGCGATGCGGAGAGATTTCGAAAAGCCCATCGATTGAATGACGCGCCGATTGTCTCGGTATGGTTCGGAAGCCGATTATCTGAAATTGACAAATTAGCGGCGGTCTTTTGCCAAGCTGTCTCGCAATTACAGAAGATAAATACTGAATTAAAGTTTATTGCTCCTGTCTCTGAAAGTGTGAAAGTCGCGCTTCAAGCCCATATTGACACGGCGAACCTTCAAAATGTTATCCTGCAAACCCCTGAATCCGAAAAACTCGACGTGATGAAAGCCTCCATGGCTGCGATGGCCTGTTCGGGTACCGTCACAACACAGCTCGCCAGTGCGTGCGTGCCAACCATTGTGGCCTATAAATTGAATGCCCTGACCTATTGGGCTGCAAAGAGATTGTTTAGGCCGGATTACATCTCCATCGTGAATATCGCAGCGGATGCGCCGCTCATGCCAGAGTATGTACAAGACGCCGTCACGGCAGACAATTTAGCGAATGCGATGAAGCGTTATCTAAATGATGAAACCTTCCGCACCCAAAGCGTTGAGGCGCTTCGCCGTCAAACCGACACGATGGGGGCGAGCAGTTAGGCGAAAGCCACAAAAAAAGCCGCCAGAGCTATTCTGACGGCGTTAAAATAATAAGTGTTCGAAATGCTCCTAAGTGCGGTTCCCAATCGGCATGTATTCGCGCGGTGTGGCACCTGAGTAAAGCTGACGCGGACGTCCGATACGCTGGCTTGGGTCTTCGAGCATCTCGTTCCACTGCGAAATCCAGCCGACAGTGCGGGCCAGAGCAAAAAGCACAGTAAACATTGATGTTGGGAAGCCCAAGGCGGATAAAACAATGCCGGAATAGAAGTCTACGTTTGGATAAAGTTTCTTCGTGACGAAATACTCGTCTTCCAAGGCAATCTTCTCGAGTTCTTTGGCAACATCAAGAATCGGGTTTTTCAAATCCAATTCTTCGAGAACCTCATGCGCCACTTTTTGCATAACGCGAGACCGTGGGTCGAAGTTTTTATAAACGCGGTGACCAAATCCCATCAGACGGAAGGGGTCGGATTTATCTTTTGCGCGGGCAATGAATTCAGGGATGCGGTCAACCGTGCCAATTTCCTGTAACATGTTCAAGCAGGCCTCATTTGCGCCGCCATGGGAAGGGCCCCAAAGACAGGCCACACCCGCCGCAATACAGGCGTAAGGGTTTGCGCCCGAAGACCCGGCTAAACGCACAGTCGACGTAGAAGCATTTTGCTCGTGATCGGCGTGAAGAATGAAGATTTTATCCATAGCACGCGCAATAGTCGGGCTGATTTTGTATGGCTCTGCCGGAACAGAGAAACACATATTCAGGAAATTCTCAGCATAGTTCAAAGAATTATCGGGAAAGACGTGAGGTTGTCCGATGGAGTATTTATAAGCTCGGGCTGCAATCGTAGGGATTTTAGCGATTAAACGGTGGATAGCGATGTCACGCGCTTCGTTTTCTGTCGTATGAGCATCGTCATGATAGAAACCCGACAAAGCGCCAACTGTACCGCACATCATGGCCATTGGGTGGGCATCGCGCCGGAAGCCTTGGAAGAAGCTCTCAACCTGATCATGCAACATCGTGTGCTGGGTGATGGTGTTTGTGAAGGTTTCGTTTTGTGACTTGTTAGGTAATTCGCCATTAATCAAGAGATAGGCGACTTCAAGGAATGTAGATTTTTCCGCGAGACTCTCAATATCGTAACCGCGATACAGAAGTTGACCTTCGCCGCCATTAATAAATGTGATTTGGCTTTCTGTGGAACAGGTCGATGTATAACCTGGATCAAAAGTGAAGTGACCAGAAAGTTTATGCAAAGCGCGGACATCAATGCCGGGGGCCCCCATTGAGCCTCTCATGACAAGGAGTTCGTAAGATTGGCCATCAACCGTGATTGTGGCCGTACTGCTTTGCGTAATTTTATTTTCCATGTTTATTTCTCTAATTCCTCGTTAGTTTTTAAGCTCTTCAAACAATCTTCCAGCCGTCCCAGACATTCGTCCTTTCCGAGTAACGCCAACACCACTGATAAATCAGGGGAAGGGCGTCCGCCAGTGACAGCCGCTCTAACAGGCTGCCCAATGCGACCAAAACCGATATCGTTGTCTGTCGCGAAGTCTGTCAAAACCGTTTGAAGGCTTTCGGGATTCCATTGGTCGCCTTCTAAGGCTTTGAGCCGTAAAGTCAAAGCCACAAGAAGCTTTGATACGCCCTCGCGCCGTAAAGGTTTAGCGGTTTTTCCTTCTAAAATTAAGGGCCTGTCTGCTAAAAGGTATGCGGCCTGTTCCCGCATTTCGAGTAGCGTCTTCGACCGCGGCTTGAGACTGGGCATAGCCTCGGCCAAACGAGCGCCTTTTTCTTCGGAAATATCGTCCGCTTCCAAAAATGGCATCAAGGCGACCAACAGCTCTGAATCATTGGCTTCGATGATATGCTGCCCATTGATGAAATCCATCTTGTCAAAATCCAAACGTGCGGGGGATGAATTTATGCCGTCCAAGGTAAAAACTTGAGCAATCGCGTCATCTTCGTAGAAAAGTTCTTCATCTCCAAATGCCCACCCCAGTTTGACGAGATAGTTGCGAAGGCCAGAGGGCAGGTAACCCATATCTCGATAAGCTTCGACCCCGAGAGCGCCGTGACGTTTCGAGAGCTTCTTTCCATCAGGGCCATGAATAAGCGGTACATGAGCCCAATCAGGAATGGTCCAGCCCAAAGCCTCGTAAATATTTTGCTGGCGCGCGGCGTTGATGAGGTGGTCATCTCCTCGTATGACATGAGTAACCCCCATATCATGATCATCAACGACGACGGCCAACATATAGGTTGGCGTCCCGTCTGCGCGAAGTAGAACTAAGTCATCTAATTCATTGTTATTCCATGAAATATTTCCTTGCACATGATCGGAAATCTTCGTCTCTCCATCCGGCATACGGAACCGGATAGCGCCGTCGCTACCCTCTTTGTTCCTGTAAGGAGAACGAAAGGCAATGCCGGCCTCTCGGCATTTTTCTCGTTCAGCATCCAGAGCCTCACCCTCTAAAGGGCAGTAATAAGCATGGCCGGATTCTAAAAGGGTTTTCGCGGCGTTTACATGCTCTTTTGCACGCTTGCTTTGAAAAACGATCTCGCCATCATAAGTTAGCCCAAGCCAGTCCAGCCCATCGATAATGGCTTGCGTGGCAGCATTTGTTGAGCGTGCTTTATCTGTATCTTCGATACGCAGATGAAACTCCCCGCCGACGTGTTTCGCGAAGTAATAATTAAATAGAGCCGTGCGAGCTCCGCCAATGTGTAAGAAGCCTGTGGGAGAAGGCGCGAAACGCGTAATTATTTTTTGAGTCGTCATTATACATTCCACCGCTTAAACGGGTTGAGTTGTGCGCGGTCTATTTCATAACCCACTGGCTTTCAATAGCCGTCTCAGGCGTAACGTTTTCAGCCGATTATTTTCGATTGAAAAAGTTCGCGTCCTAACCAGCCCGCCGCTTTATAGTTTTGATACGTTTGTCATTAGTTTTGGTATCGGCATTGCCATTTATTTTTGTTTGCGCACAGAGCCGTCTGGAATGATCCTTGCCGCGATGACTTTTTTCGCGGTTGTTTTACTCGGTATAGCGCGGCGAAAAACAGGTGAAGCTTGGATTTGGGTGTTTCTTGTAATTGTCATGGTTTTTGGTTTCGTGCGTGGGGCGTGGCACAGTCAATCTGTGGCAGCGGCGCAACTCCCCAATTATGAAAGAGCCTATGAAGTGAGCGGTTGGGTCGAGCGTATCAATCCATCCGGAAAAGGGGTGAGTTGGTATATCGTCGTTGAGAATATAAGCCGATTATCACCCGCAGAGGCGCCTGTGAAAGTTCGGGTGAGATTAGGGCAAAAACATAAAGAGGCCGCCAAAGTAGGCGATGTGGTTTCCCTAAGGGCTATTCTTTCTACTCCGCCGGGGCCCGTGGTGCCAAATGGCTATAGTCCGCGCAAACGCGCCTTTTTTGAACAAGTCGGCGGATTTGGATACGCAATTTCTATACCTGAAGTCTCAGAACCTGAGACTTTGAGTGTAAAGCATCACGTGGCGCGGACGCGTTATGCTATTGCAAAACGCATAATGGCGGTCGCGCCCGAGGAAACTGCGGGCCTTCAGGCGGCGCTTTTAACCGGCGTCAGGCGTTATATCCCTCCGGAGCAGACGGAGGCTTTGCGAGCGGCGGGGCTAGCGCACATCTTGGCCATATCAGGCTTGCACATGGGGTTGCTTGCGGGCTCGGCCTATTTTGTCTTCACATTTGTGTTGGCGTGTATCGCACCTCTGGCGCGGCGATATGACATTCGCAAATTCTCCGCTATTTTGGCAGTCATCGCGGCAACAGGGTATCTTATCCTATCCGGCGCATCGGTTGCGACCCAGAGAGCCTATATTATGGCGGCAATTGTATTCGCTGCCGTAATTTTGGATAGGCAAGCAATTTCTGTTCGATCGGTTTCTGTGGCGGCTTTCATTACCTTGATGTTGCATCCGGAGAGCCTGACGTCGGTAGGGTTCCAAATGTCTTTCGCCGCTGTTCTAGCGTTGGTCGTGGTTTATCGGAATTGGCAAAATCAACTTAAGTTCGGATCTGCATATGGTTGGGCCGCCAAAGTTAGAAATAATGCGGTTTCTTTGAGTGTGACGAGTATTGTCGCAGGGCTGGCGACGGGGGGGGTCGCTCTGTTTCATTTTGGGCGGATAGCGAAATACGGACTCGTTGGGAACCTCTTGGCGATGCCTCTTTTTACCTTTGCGGTTATGCCTTTGGGTATCTTATCATTGATATGTTTGGCTTTTGGACTGGAGGCGCTTCCGCTCTATTTGATGGGGCAATCGCTAAAGCCGATTTTGCAAGTCTCGATGTGGGTGGAAAGTTGGGACGGGGCCATGACGCGGGTGAGCCAAGCCCCGCCTTGGGCAATCGGGCTTTATGGCTTGGCGTTTATATGGGTTTTAATTGGTCAGGCACGGGCGAAAGTGCTGGGCGTGTTTTTAATTTTCTTTTGTGCTTTTGCATGGATGAAAACGCCTGTGCCGGACATTCGTATTTCTGCAGAAGGGCGTGTGGCCTTTTGGGAAAGTGAAGAGTTACAAAGGCTTATCGTAACAAGTGAACGTGCCGACCGCTATGGCCGCGAACAGTTTGCTGAGCAGGCTGGGCGATATGATGTGGATGTCGCCGCTATGACTGACACGGAAGCACCTTGTGACGCATTGGCTTGTCGATTTGAGGTCAAGGGGCGAACCGTCTCCATATTAAATCACCCATCCGAGGCAAGATTAGAATGCGAACAGTCTGATATTGTTATTCTCACACAACGGGATGTGGGACCGGAAGTCAGGCGAAATTGCCAAGCCGAATTAATTGATGGCCGTGTATTGTGGGTCGAAGGGGCGCAGGAAATATATTTGACCGAACAAGGCTTAAGACGGGAAGGCACAAAAAAGCCCGCGTCACAGCGCAGGCTTTGGGAATAAAATTTAATTAAAAAGACGCGCTTAATATTGACGGAGCAAGCCGACTAATACGCCTTGGATTTCGACACGGTCAGGGCCATAGGTTTGGGTCTCAAAATCTTCATTCTCCGCAATTAATTCGACTTGATTACCTGATTTATAGAGGCGCTTTAACGTTGCTTCATCCTGATCTACAAGGGCCACAACGATTTGATTGTTCCGTGCCGTATTAGCTTTTTTCACAACAACAATATCACCGTCCAGAATACCCGCATCTTTCATCGACTCACCTTCAATTTCGAGGGCGTAATGGTCACCGCTTCCGGCCATATGAGGCGGGACAATCATGGTGTTATAACTGTCCTCAATGGCCATAATCGGCAAACCTGCCGCAATCTTGCCGACAAAGGGAATAGCTGTGCCGTCATTGGCGGGAACAGGCGCAGACTTATCTTCAAAAGAGACAGCCTTGCCTTGCATATCTTCGGGGAGCTTCAAAACTTCTAAGGCGCGTGCTTTATTGGGCAAGCGGCGGATAAAGCCGCGTTCTTCGAGCGCAGAGATTAGGCGGTGAATACCAGACTTACTCGCAAGGCCGAGCGCATCCTTCATTTCATCATAAGAGGGCGGTACACCAACGGCCTTCACCCGCGCATCAATCAACATTAACAAGTCTTTTTGCTTTTGCGTTAGCATTAGTCACCTCGAACAAATCAGAAACATTCATGTTTCGTTCTAGTGTTGTTCTTGTGTTTGTCAAGGGATTGGTGAATTGGATATTTTGTATAATCTATCCCGATGGATGTTTACACAAATATGCCAATGCCACATTCAGTTTCGGTAACTTGCCCAAGTTGCAATGCACATGGAATTTTTACGTTCTCTACATTTAGTGAATGTGTTGATCGCAAAGATAGAAGTTATTTTGAGTCATCAAAATCTTTTGAAACTGAATGGGTGAAACATTCTACAGGACAATGGAAGCATCGCGTTTGGCATGATTTTGGTCGCGGTCGTAAGAGTTTGGATGTAATCGAAGATTTCCCTAGTGATGTTTCTAAAAAGCAATTTCGGCATTCAAGTTATTATTGGGGCCGGCGAAACAGAGACCGTGGTGTTATAAAATGCCAAAGTTGTAATTATAATCGGCTTCATAAATTGAATTGGCCCGAAGACGCCTATTTTAAGACGATTTATAAAAGACATACTTTGTGGGCATTTGATCGAAATATGGGAATTCGACTTCTTAATTATTTGAAATCGAGCGAACGAAAAAAACGTGTCTATGGCATTGTGAAAACTAATTATGGGGAGGCAAAAGTCTCTGATTATGATGTTTGGCTTAGAAATTTACCTACGGTATTTCAAACGAAGAAAGCAAAAGTTGAAATTGTTCGAAAATTAGAAAAAATTCTAAACGCTTAACTTCGTAAAATGCTCAAAGCCCCCACCACATCATCCTGTCGCATCAAACTCTCCCCGACCAAATAGGCCTGCGCGCCTTGGCCTTTGAGTTTGGCGATATCTTCTGCCGTATAAATTCCGCTCTCAGCGACTCGTAGCGCATTTTCGGGGAGGCGATCTGAAAGCGCCCCGAATGTGTCGAGAGACGTCTCAAATGTCCGTAAATCCCGATTATTGATGCCGATCAGCGTGGCGTCGAGCGCTATCGCGCGGTCAACTTCATTGGCGTCGTGTGTTTCGACGAGGGCATCCATGCCGAGCGTTGTGGCCTCTTTCATGAGGTTTACCGCTGTATCGTCGTCAATCATCGCCAGTATGATGAGCACGCAATCGGCTCCCATAGCGCGGCTTTCGACGATCTGTATCGGAGAAAGCATAAAGTCTTTGCGGAGGAGGGGCAGGGACGTCGTTTTGCGCACCTGCGCGAAAATTTCATTACTGCCTTGGAACCCAGGTCCGTCCGTCAGGACAGACAGGCACGCTGCTCCGCCGTCTTCATAGGCTTTGGTAATGGCGACAGGGTCAAAATCCTCGCGGATGAGGCCTTTTGAAGGGCTCGCCTTTTTAATCTCAGCGATCAACCCGTAGCGCCCTTCA
>CAZMEN010000017.1:22925-41927 GCA_964565335.1 uncultured Algimonas sp.
TTTGAAGGGCTCGCCTTTTTCACTACCGCGATAATGGCGGGAGCTGTGGCTTGACGTAGCGCTTCTGCAAAACCTCTGGCGGGGGGGCGATCTTTGGCGACGACCCTTAAATCGTCGATAGAAACTTCGTCCTCTAAGGCGCGAACTTCATCGGCTTTATAGGCGGCAATCTTTTTGAGCACATCAGGCGCATTCATGAGGGGGCTAGTCATTACTCACCTTAATCAGCGTCTGCAGCGCGTCTCTCGCGGCGCCGCTATCAATCGCTTTCATGGCCTTATCCAAGCCGCTCGGAATATCGTCAACCAATCCAGCGATCATCAAGGCGGCCGCGCTATTGAGCAAAACAATTTCGCGATAGGCGCTATGCTCGTCGCTCAACAGCGAGAGCAGGGCCTGTGCGTTTTCAGCCGGATGGCCGCCGCGTAGGCTGTCGATAGTAGTTAATGACAGACCATAGCTTTGCGGGGCAATGTCAAACTCCGTAACGGTACCGTTCTTCACCTCGCTAATAGATGTTGGCCCTGTGGTCGTGATTTCGTCTAAACCATCAGAGCCATGAACAACCCAGACATGCTCCATATCTAGTTCGGCAAAGGCTTCCGCCATTAGGTGTCGCCAATCATTATTATTGACTCCGACCAACATACGTTTTGTCCCCGCAGGATTACTCATGGGGCCGAGCAAATTAAATAATGTCCGAATGCCGAGGGCTTTGCGGGCAGGTCCCACATGGCGCATGGCAGGGTGATGGTTAGGTGCAAACAAAAATCCGACGCCTGCTTTCTCTACACATTCCGCCGCCTTTTCAGGATTGATGGCAAGGTTGACGCCGAGCTCAGACAGTGTGTCCGCTGTGCCTGTTAAGCTACTCGCCGCGCGATTGCCGTGCTTGGCGACCTTCGCACCCGCCCCTGCGCAAACGAGGGCGCTCGCGGTTGAGATAGATAATGTGTGAAGGCCCGTCCCGCCTGTGCCGACTATATCAATGACGTCTGCGTCAATATTGACGGGCGTCATATGTTGGCGCATGATCTCTACGCCAATGCGAATTTCAGTTGAGGATAACCCAATGATTTCAAGGCCTAAGAGCAAGGCGCTCACCTGAGCGTCTTGGGCATCACCTTTTAGTGTGGCATTTAATGCGTTCGCGAATTCGTCTGCGGATGGGCGCTCGTTTTCGGCAAGTGTTTTGAATATGTCAGCGTTAAAACTCATAAGGACAGCTTCAAGAAGTTGGCAATTAATTCGTGCCCATATTCCGAGGCTATGGATTCGGGATGAAATTGTAGACCGTGCAGCGGACGGGATTTATGACGCAGGCCCATAATCTCCCCATCTTCTGTCCATGCATTGGCGAGCAGAGTGTTGGGCAGGCTCTCGCGCTCAACCGATAGGCTGTGATAGCGTGTGGCTTTGAACCGATTGGGTAAGCCGCGAAACAAACCTGTGCCGTCATTATCCACCTCGGAAATTTTTCCATGCATAATTTCTTTGGCGCGAATGACCTTACCGCCAAAGGCTTGGCCGATGCTTTGTTGCCCGAGGCAAATGCCGAGAATGGGCAATTCTGCAGGGGCTTGTTTTATAATGTCCAAACAAATGCCCGCTTCGTTCGGTGTCTTAGGGCCGGGAGACAAAAGGATGGCGGTTGCGCCGAGGCTGAGCGCTTGGGTTGCGCCCATATCATCATTGCGGATGACGCGGGTTTCCGCTCCGGCTTCCTGCGCGTAATGGACGAGATTATAAGTGAAGCTGTCATAATTATCGATTACGAGAAGCATGATTTAATTCCTCTCGAAATTCACGCTTTGCTCTGCCGCGCGAAAAAGGGCGGCAGCTTTGTGGAGCGTTTCTTCAAATTCTAATTGCGGGACGGAATCCATGACGATTCCTGCGCCCGCGCGGACATG
Source organism: uncultured Algimonas sp. (assembly GCA_964565335.1). Classification (GTDB taxonomy): domain Bacteria; phylum Pseudomonadota; class Alphaproteobacteria; order Caulobacterales; family Maricaulaceae; genus Litorimonas. The sequence goes on from CAZMEN010000017.1 coordinate 24,839, forward strand.
GAGAATATTATCCTTTACGATAGCTGTGCGCAAAGCAATGGCCGTGTCCATATCACCATTAGACGATATATAACCGACAGCGCCCGCATAGATGCCGCGCTTTTCCTCTTCGAGTTCGTCGATGATTTCCATGGCGCGAACCTTAGGGGCGCCTGAGACCGTGCCTGCAGGGAAACCCGCGAAAAGAGCTGAGACCGCATCCATATCGTCTTGAATATCGCCTTCGACATTAGAGACAATATGCATGACGTGGCTATAGCGCTCAATTGTGAAGCGTTCTGTTACGCGTACTGTACCGGGCTTTGCCACTCGTCCTACATCATTGCGGCCGAGGTCGAGCAACATAAGGTGCTCAGCGCATTCTTTGGGGTCCGCAAGGAGTTCAACTTCCAAGGCTTTATCTTCGGCTGTTGTTTTGCCGCGAGGCCGTGTTCCTGCAATCGGGCGGACTGTGACCACATCATCCCGTAGCCGTACAAGTATTTCAGGGCTAGAACCGATAATCTGATGATCTTCAAAGTCGAGAAAATAGAGAAAAGGCGAAGGGTTCATCCGCCTTAAGGAGCGATAGAGCGAAAAGGGGGAGGCTGGCAAAGGCGCAGAAAGGCGTTGCCCTAAAACGACCTGAAAGATGTCGCCCGCTAAAATATACTCTTTGGCGGCTTTCACGCGGCCTGAGAACTTTGCGGCTGTTGTGCCCAATTTGGGATTAATTGTCTGTGTTGGTTTCGGTTCAAATCCCCTTGCCGATATCGGGGCAGTGAGGTCGTCTACGACTGCATTAATCCGGGCATAGGCCTCATCCGCTGTCTGGTTTGGATAGACGACTGAAGCAATAATTATTTCCTGAGCAATTTGATCGAAAATACAGACGATACTCGGACGCACCATTATCGCATCTGGCGTGCCGATAGGGTCAGGATTACCCGCGGGAATAGTCTCGACCTGACGTATCATGTCGTAGCCGAGATAGCCGAATAGCCCTGCTGCCATAGGCGGTATGCCTTCAGGTAAGTCAAAATGGCTTTCTGCTTGCAAAGCGCGCAGAGCCTCTAAAGGGGCGGCGTCCATATCTGTAAAGCTTTTACCGCCGTCGCGGGAGACTTCACTGTTATCGTCAAAGCCGCGCCATATAAGGTCAGGGTTGAAACCGAAAAAACTATAACGCCCCCTTTGTTCGCCGCCTTGCACGGATTCAAAGAGGAAGGCGTAGGGCTTACCCAATGCGGCTTTTAAGAAGGCCGAGACAGGCGTATCCATATCATTGATAATCCGCGTATAAATTAGCTGCGGTTTATCAGAGACGCGGAAGCGTTCAGGTGAGGGAGTGAAGTCTAACGCCATAGAGAGGGCTAATTCGTTTGATCGAGTCCCAAAGTTGTGCGGATTTTATCTGGATATTGTTGAATAGGATTCTCTGCCAATACAGACGTTTGATAAGCCGATTGAATGTCGCTGTTAATTGCGGCGGTCATTTGACTTTGCAGGACCTCCAAATATGTGCCGGCCAAGCCGTCCTGACTGGCGATGACGCGATCCAATATTGCAATTTGTTCAGTAAGAGGGACAGAGCCGGGGCCTCTGACTACGTCTTTTTCCGTTGCGTCGAACAGCCCAACCGTGACTTGCGGGCCAAGACTTTGTGGTGGATTTGTACGGATAAGGCCGACTGAGTCGATACGTGCGCCAGTTTCAAACTCTGCCGCTATCGCTTCCAGTGTTTCGCCGTCACGGATACGTTTGGTTAAATTTAAGGCCAGTTCACGCAGCGCGTCAGCACGTTCTTCGTTGAGATAGGCTTGCAAAGCCTGTTCCTTAACCTCTTCAAAGGGGCGCATTTTTGTATCCATAATATCGTCAACGCGCAGGGCAGCATATCCGCCGGTTGCCGTTTCAAAGAGATCTGTTCTAAAACCTAAATCCGATGTGAATAACGTTCTCATGATCGTATCATCCGAGGCAATGCCCGGAATGGCAGAAAAGCCGTCCATGCTCACCTCATAAGGCGTAGATCCACTGCGATCGACATAATCATACCCTGAAAGAGGTAGATTTAACTTTTCAGAGATTTCTTCTAATGTGAAATTGTCGAGCATTGCGTCTTCGATTTCAGCAGACACGTCGTAAATTTTATCGAGAGCCATGGCGCGCATGAGTTCGGCCCGGATTTCGTCCTTCATCTCTTCAAAGTCTGGAACAACAGCAGGGGTAATGTCTGCAGCATAAACGGCAACCCAACTGCCCAAGCCGCTTAAAACCGCTTTGGCTTCACCCTTTGCGAGTTCAAAGGCTGCTTTGGAACTTTCTGGATCAATAATGCCGTTTTTGCGAACCGAGTCGAAAACTTCAGGTGAGCTTAAGCCGAGTTCATTTGCAACTAATGTAGGCTCCTGGCCCGCCGTCATGGCCTCAACGGCCTTGTTCGCGGTCTCTTCATCCGTTGCGGTCAATAAGACAATATTACGTGTTTCGGGTGAGCCGATCTCGCCCGTTTCCAATTTGTAGTCAAAACTCTCACGAATTTGTATCGTATCGACTTCTAGGTCAGGCGTGAAGTCAAACGGCTCTAGTCGGAGCATAACAAATTTACGATATTCAGGCGCCATATATCGTGCGCCATTTCTGCTGATATAATCCTGCAACACTTCGTCTGTCGGCGTTTTCGGCATAGGAACGGCTTCGGCACTAAGCGTTATCACATTGGCGCGACGTTGTTCTGTCAAAAACTTATATTGCAAAGCCGCATAATCCGCAGGCGCAACTAACCCGCCTGTGATGGCCGGAATGGTTTGTTGTGATCGCAGTGCCTGTAAAGTTTCGGCTTCGAATTGTTGGCGTGTGATACGGTTGCTGGCCAAAGCTGACATAAGCTGATTTTCATCAAACTTGCCCGTCAACTCGTTTTGAAAAGCAGGAATGCTCTCGATTTCCTTTTTAGCTATCGCCCGGTTGACGCCAACTCCTAAGTCTTCGGCATCAATTTCGATTACCATGTTAGTGACCATGTTCTGCATGACTTGGTTGTGCAGCCCCTGTGAATAGGCTTGCTGGTTGGTTAGGGCTTCAGCGCGATCCCTATTAATACGTTCTAGTTCGCGAGAGAATATGGCGTCGAATTCCGTGGTCGATATTTCTTTATCACCAACCATAGCTACAGCATTTTGAGGCCCCGGCGAGAAGACATCGTTTACGCCCCACACGGCAAAAGCCAAGACCAACATCCCGATAAGGACGCCGACAAGTGCGTTGCGAATTTTTCCGCCGATTGATTCTGCCATGAAAGGTCTCTACTGCATTGACTGAATTAGCGTGGAGGTCTTACCAGACCACAGCCACGGCACAAGTATTTTGCTGTAAACAAAAGGTGAGTCTATGTCTTTAAAACCGTTAATCGCTGCGAACTGGAAAATGCATGGAGATATGTCTTGGTGCGAGAAACCGCAGGATTTCGCCGATCTTTTCCCGGCTTCGGAACGTGCTGATGTAGATATATTGATTTGCCCGCCTGCCGTGCTGCTTTTCCCGATGATGGAAAGGTGCAGCGGCACAGATATTTGGTTGGGAGCTCAGACCTGTCATGACAAAGGCAAGGGAGCCCATACCGGCGAAATGAGCGCGGATATGTTGGCCTCAGCTGGCGCGGATTTCGTGATTCTCGGACATTCCGAACGCCGCGCTATGGGCGAAACGTCAGATGATGTGCGCCGACGCGTTGAACGTGCTGTCAGCGCAGAGCTTATTCCCATCATCTGTGTCGGCGAAACCTTAGAGCAACGTGAGGCTGGCGAAGCCCAAAATATCGTGGCGGAACAATTAGAGGGGTCTGTTCCCGAGGGTTTGGAGGACTACGTTATCGCCTACGAACCCGTCTGGGCGATTGGCACAGGAAAAACGGCAACGCCTGATGATGTGGACGTGATGCATCAATTCATTCGAGGGAAAGTCGGAGCGAAAGTTCGCATTCTCTATGGCGGTTCTGTGAAACCTGCCAATGCAGAAGCCCTTTTAGCGATTAAAGACGTTAATGGCGCATTGATTGGCGGGGCAGGGCTCGAAATGGACAGTCTCGCAGCGATTGCCCGTTTCGCTTGAAGTTAATCAAAACGGTAAGCTGTTGCTAAGCCGATAAAGGCTTGGTTTTTCGATCCTCGCTCTTTGACCAAGGGGGAGTTAGAGGCGTTCTCCGATAGGCGTTTGAAATTTGTGAACAGATTGACGGAGACATTATCAGTTAGCGGCATGAGTGCTGTGGCTGAGAGACCATAAGACACAATCCCACTATCGGCCTCAAAACTGTCGAGGCCTGATAAAGCAGATTGCTCGGGCGTGATTCCAAAATAGCTGTTCATATACTCGTTGTCGCCGAATTCGATTGAGGGGCCGATTGTATAGAATATGGGCGGGCCGTAACCAATCAGCCTGTTTTTATACCTTAAAGAGATATCGCCCGTGAAGCCTTCATGGCCTGTAACGGCTTGGCCCGCGCGTGCGGCGAGGGTCAATTGTCCAATATCTGTTTCAACAAACCCGCCCAGAGAAACGGACGGGTCAATGTCTCCCAATCCAATCAGGTCAGTGGTTTCGCTGCCAAAAATACGAAAGGGACTACCTTCTTCTTCATCACGCCCAAAATCTAGACCTATTATAGGGCCTGCTCGGAAGTTCTCTTGATTGACAAGGGTGTACCCCAAGCCTTCTTGAACCGATGCAAAGAATTTATCCTCGTAAGCCAATCGCAAATAGGGGACGGCTGATACACTATATGCGTCATCACCCAGATAATTTGGAGAAAATAATGCGGCTGCTCCTACATCAAATGTCCATCCGTCTTGGTCAGACCCTCGGTCTTGCGTTGCATCTCTTTTCTCAGCTGGGTTCGCATGAGCTTGGAGCGTCATTGAAAAGGCTAAAATCGGCGCGATTAAGAAGGACGCTAAATATTCGTTCTTTACTCGCATGACTTAATCCAATCTAATTCTAATCTGAATGGGCCGTCTTTGGCGTCCGCAATAATGATACCGATTTCTTGTATTTTGGTTTTGTCAAATTCAGCGCCGCGCACAGGCCTGCCAAAAATTGATGCTTTCAAGTCAGCAAAATCTACCATCACCTCGGCCCAATCTCCTGCGGTTGATTGCGGTATATCAGCCTGAAACGATATAGGACGCCATCCATAACGCGCATTGGTTCTGAAGGTCATCCGGTATCGTCTGCCATCTGGTTTAAGACGCAGTGCTAAGCTCGACGCCGAAGAGAGTTGATTGGGGTTTATATTGTGGCGGATAGAAGAAAATCCACCGCCATTGGTGTTGAGCGTTCCTTCGAAGATTAGGCTTGCTTCGTTTAACCGTGCGCCGCCAGCCGATAATCCACCCATCACACCATCATTGACGGCTTTCCAAATTTCTGACTTTCCGGCTCCAAAATCTATTTGCATTTCACAATTTTCTTTCGCTTTAACAGGATCAACGAGCAGGAAAAGAAAGCTAAAAACAGCCGTAAATATTTGAGTGCGCATGTCTTTATCCTTCCAATATTTCATACGCCTTTTGCCGCTAAATAGTTCTATATTTCAACATATTGACTGTATTTCCCTGAAGTCTTTTTTGCAAAACATTGACAGCTTATAGAGAAGGTGTTTTACAACACTAAATGTGGGTTTGGCTTCTGGCCTTTAAACCGCGAATTATGAAACAGTCATGAAAGTCGGGCAAACCAAGTTCGATGGCTTAAAAATATGCCAGGAGTTAAATTTGCCATTCTCAACAGATCCCAGAAAAATGATTGCGTATGAGGCTCGTGGGACGTTTCGGTTTTTCGAAAATGAGTTGATATCTTGTTTGAGTGATATCGATTTGCCTGTCGCCTATTTTCACATTTTAAGATTACCATGGGTGAAAGAGGGAACATCCCAAAAAGATATTTCTAATATGGCGTTTATAACGCCTAGTGTTACATCTCAGCTTATCAAAAAGATGGAAGCAGATGGATTGTTGCGGCGGGGATCTGACCCAAATGATGGACGGATCAAGAAGGTTTTCCTTACCAAAAAAGGGAAGTCTTTAAAAAACAAGGTCTTGGACGTAGTATTGAATATTCCAATAAGAGCCACAGAGGGCATAAGCGATCAGGATGTGACCACGGCAATTCGGGTTATGCGAGCGATGCGTGAGAATATGGCACAATCTGGTAGCTTGTCCTGATCTGCTGAAGCAAAACTTAATAAACACGGTTAACTAAGTGCTAACGCCTTGTTGAGACTATGACTGAAGAATCACTTCGAGGTCTTCATGCGTATTCTTTTTACCGGTCTTGCCATTATTTTACTGTCTGCCTCTACGGCCTTCGCCGTTGACTTAGGGCAGTATCGTCCGGGTAACGCGTATCAAAGCGTAATCGCACCGGGGGCTGACGTGTGTGAGCATCATTGTTCTGGAGACGCGCAGTGTCGAAGCTGGAATTTTGTTAAGGCTAACCCAAAAGCAGCAGGCGTTTGTGAGTTTAACTCAAATGTACCGAAAAGCGATTCCAGCGCCATTTCCATAAGCGGAACAAATATTACTCCGTTGAACAATCACCCTTCCATCGTGACAGGGCAGACGAACACTATACGTGTCGGAACCCAATCTTTGACAACGTCAAAGCCTAAGGTTTCCACGCGTGCTACTGGGCGCCGAATTGTCAGACATCCAATTCCGTCGCCTATGACGAGGCAAATGACGGGCACGAACCCTTTACAACCATCCGGGAAATTACAGCCGCAAATGGCCTCAACTCGCGCATTGTCGAAACAACCAAAGTCATCTCTCAGCTTAACACAACAGCAAAATCAAAATCGTGTTGCTAAAAGCGGCGTTATTCAACGGCCACAAACGCAGCCGAGAGGAACAGCCCCTCAAATGCTATCTTCCCAGACGAGGTCTGCTCAATTTAATGGCGCGCCGCAAAGTTTCACCTATGATCTCGGCGGCCGCGCCGTTCCTGTAAGGCGCGCGGCTCCGGCACAAGCTCTGCGGAATGCCCCGCCGCATGCTCAGTCTCCTAACGGTCAAATCCGCCGCGCGCCAGTAATGGGCCAGCAAGGGGTAAACCAACAAGTTGTTCCTCAGCAACGTCCAATTCAAAGACCTAGGCAACAACCTTTCGCGATGCAGCAACGCCCTCAGCAAGTGAACACAATGCCATCTTCGCGTGACAGACGACGTCAGCAGGGCCCCAATAGAGTTTATACAAGCCCACAAGCGGCAAATCAGGCCTATGCCCCCTCTTATGATAACCGCGTAGCTCGACCAGCTCCTCAATATCGACCCGACCAGAGACAATCCAATCAAAGCCAAGCTCAAGCACCGCAAGTCCGCACTGAACAACGGGCTCGTGGACATCAACAAACCCAACAACAGGCTTTGACGCGACGTTCCGCGAGCCAGCCAATGACGTATCAAAGTGCCCAAATGGCCAGTACTCAACAACGCACGAAGAAATTAGAGGGTGCAGCACCGCCGCGCGGCCTAAGCCCCGCTCAAGCAGAGCGAAGCTTGTATGGGAGTTTGAATGATGATGTGCGTGTGCCGAACCCTTATGCCACAGTCCCGCAAAACCCTGACTTACCTATACCAACAATGGCCGCAAGACGGACATTACCTGTTGAACAAGAAGGGTTAGACGCATTGGCCGGTGGTCCGAAACCTTAAAAACAGGTCTCTTCGAAAAACGTATATTTGAGTTTAGCTTTGTTTTGAAATCTTGACGATTTTTTTGAATCCGTGCCAAAGGGCAACAGATGATAGTCTGAACCAAGCGAAGACGACGAAGAAGACAAAGCACATGACGAAAGCGGCCAAAACTGACTCGGCCACCGCATCTGCATTGTAGCCCAACAACATAAGTGTGTTTTGTGCGCCCGAGACAGAGGCAATCATGCCTAAGAAAATCCAACAGCCTACCCAGTAAAAATTCACAATCTTGTTCGACTTTTGAAAGGCAATAGCAGGTACGAAGAACAGGGCGACAAAAGCGACCGTGATAAAGAACATAATGGATGCGGGCATAAGGTTGGACAACACGCTTTAAAGACCTTTACTCAATGAAGTAGTGAGCTTCACCAAGCAAGTCCTGCGCCAAAACTCAGTTTACGAGTCCTTAAAAATAAGAATTTTGGTTTATTGACGTTCTTTCGTCGTCAGAAAACGAATGTCAGGGTTCTTGTCTTGGGCATAGCCGACATCCCACGCAGATTTTGCCAGAAAGACCGGGGCTCCGTCTAAATCTTCACCCATATTGGCCGTGTTTTTATCAATAAAGGCTTTGAGTTTGTCTGCATCATCAGACGCAACCCAGCGCGCTGTTTGGTAGAGCGGGTTTTCAAAAGTCACGTCCAGACCATATTCTGTTTTAATCCGTTCACGCATCACATCAATTTGCAGAGAGCCGACCGCCCCGACAATCATATCTGCGCCCATGAGGGGTTTAAAAAGTTGGGTCACGCCTTCTTCGGCCAATGACTCTAGGGCTTTGCGTAAGTGCTTGGCTTTTAAAGGGTCAGCCAATCTGGCGCGCCGCAATATTTCAGGCGCGAAATTTGGGATGCCTGCAAATTTGATTTTGCCCGACTCAGAGAGAGAATCGCCCACACGCAAAGCGCCGTGGTTCGGGATGCCAATTACATCCCCCGCATAAGCGTTCTCGGCCAATTCTCTGTCTTGGGCGAAGAATAAAATCGGATTATGTACCGAGATTGTTTTATTCTCTGCTGTTTTCAATTTCATACCGCGTTTAAACTCACCTGAACACATGCGCAGGAAGGCGACACGGTCACGATGGTTCAAATCCATATTGGCTTGCACTTTAAAGACAAATCCGGCCACGGTTTTATCAGTTGGTTTGATTTCAACCTCTTGCCCGGCCTTCACAGCCTTTTCTGGCTGAGGCGGAGGTGCAAATTCCGCCAACGCATTAATCAGCTCTCGCACACCGAATTTGCGTAGGGCAGACCCAAAATAGACGGGCGTCATATGGCCTTCGCGGAAGGATTGTTCATTAAATTCGCCATATTCCTTGGCGAGTTCCTGCTCTTCTTGAAACTCTTCCAGCAAAGAGTTGTCATCGAAATGATCTGCGATGGCATTTCCGTCAACGGGGGTGAAACTGTGCTCTCCGTCTTCATCGGGTTTGATGAATTTTAAGAATTGACCCGTGCGCAAATCGGCAATGCCTTTAAAGCGCCGTCCCGACGCCGCAGGCCATTGCATCGGAATGACATCGAGGGCGAGTTTGTCTTGAATTTCGGAAATTAGCTCAAACGGGTCTTGGCCTTCACGGTCAAGTTTATTGATAAAGGTGATAATCGGAATGTCGCGCAGGCGGCAAACCTCAAAGAGCTTAAGTGTTTGCGGTTCAATCCCTTTGGCGACATCCAATACCATCACGGCGCAATCTGCTGCTGTTAGCGTGCGGTAAGTATCTTCGGAAAAATCTTCATGCCCAGGTGTGTCGAGCAGGTTGAAAATCAAATCCGCGTGCTCAAATGTCATGACCGAAGAGGACACTGAAATGCCGCGTTCTTGTTCGATTTTCATCCAGTCAGACTGCGTCCGTCTGGCTTCACCCCGTGCTGCGACTTGTCCGGCTTGGTGAATGGCGCCCGATGAAAGTAGCATGTTTTCAGTCAGCGTCGTTTTACCCGCATCAGGGTGAGAAATAATCGCAAAGACTCGGCGTTTACCGGGCTCAGTTTGTAGGGCAGTTGACATGGTGAGGGCTTAGTCACGGCGACGCGAGAGCGCAAGACAGGAAGGTGAAATTTCCCGCTTGTGATTTTGTTGTAAGCTTTACATCCTTTGCAAGCTTTGCCACGACTTGGCCATGGAGAAACTCTCACCCCAACTTTTCGAGGATGCTGTTAAAGCGTCTGATTTATTAAATGCCGCGGCGGCCTCAACAAGTGTGCTCAAAGCCGTTGCGTGGGGCCCGAAGTGGAAACATGATTTTCTAGAACATGGGAAATTACCCAAACCTCGCTATCCGAAAGTGGATATTTCTAAGTCTCGTGAGAACGTTAAACAGGCAAGGGCGCTTTGCCATGGCGACCATGTCGTATTTCAGTGGCTCACGCGTTTATGTAACACAGTAGAAAATACTGCGGGGCTTTTGCAAACTCGGGGCAAACCGGAATTCTATCAATTTTCGAAAATGCTTTATGGTCACCCGACTCAAACTATGTTGGACAAGAAAACCCGTGTCCTGGATTTGGCGAAGCATTTAGAGGACGCATTGGAGGATTTAAATTTCTCTAAACTCGTCATCGAAGGGTATGAGGAGCATCTGAGCGCGAAGGACTTTGCCAAGGCTCTGCGTGGGCGTCTGAAAAAGCATTTTGGAGCTGAAGCGCCTAAAGTCATCGTCTCTAAATCTGTTTCTGCAAAAGCGGCGGCTAGTTCGAGCCGTATTCGTGTGCGGGCAGATGCGAAGTTTACTGAACGGGACGTTGATCAGCTCTTGCATCATGAAGCGCTTGTCCACGCGGCCACCGGAAAGAATGGGCAGGCACAAGAAAACTTCAAGGTTTTGGGACGGTCTCATGCGGGTACGACCGAGATACAAGAAGGCCTAGCCGTGTTCGCGGAAATTGTGACAGGTTCAATGGATCCCAAACGTTTTGCTCGCCTGTCTGGGCGCGTTCTTGCCATTCAAATGGCCGTGGAGGGGGCTGATTTCAAAGAGGTTTTTGACTTTTTTGTTGAACGCAATGATGACCCGTCGCAATCCTATGAAAATACACGCCGCGTCTTTCGCGGCGGCGTAATTTCCGGCGGCGCGCCTTTTACAAAAGATATGGTCTATTTGAATGGTTTGCTGCGCGTGCATAATTTCCTGCGCACAGCAGTTAAATTAAACCGCGCTGACCTCATCCGTGTTCTGTTTAGCGGTAAAATGGATATTGAGGACGTTCCAGCGCTCGCTCATCTAGCCAGTTATGACCGCCTGACACCCCCCAAATTTATGCCGCCTTGGGTAAAAGACTTACGGTTTTTGGTCAGCTATATGGCCTATTCTTCTTTCCTTAATCAGGTGAAGCTTCCGGGGTTTCAGGCCTATTACTCGAAAGAACTGGATGCAGTGCCTGTTGTTTGGGATTTCGCGGAGAGCGCGCGCTAAGTCAGTAAGGCTTCGCTGACGGCGTTGAGTACAAATCGTCCCTTTGATGTCGCAATAAGGCGGTCTGCTTTTTGTTCCAGAAAACCGTCGTCAATTAAGGGGGCATATTCTGCCGCGTCTAGCGGATAGCCTCTAATTTCCTTGTACCGGTTCAGAGAAATACCTTCATTGATCCGCAGCCCCATAAGGACATATTCTTCTGCGTGGGACTCGGGGGTTAAGCCCTCAATGTGTTCAATGCCTGTGCCTGTCTCTGTAACGCACTTTCTGTAATCCTTGGGTCTCATGGCGCAGACGGTTGCGTATTTCACGCCGTCTTTCGTGAGCCGACCATGGGCGCCGGGTCCAACGCCGACATAATCAGAGCCGCGCCAATAAGCGAGGTTGTGCTTGGATTGATGACCCTGTTTTGCAAAGTTTGATACTTCATAGTGATCAAACCCCGCCCGTCTCAGGGCGGGTATGACCAAATCGAATAGGTCCGCACTTGTCTCCTCATTCACCGCTCTCTCCAAGCCCCGCGCCTCTGCTTTGGCAAAAGCGGTGCCGTCCTCTACCGTTAATTGATAGGTCGAAATGTGGTGAGTGCCGAAAGAGAGAAGGGTATCTAAATCTGCTTGCAAATCCGTCTTAGTCTGTCCCGCCCATCCAAAAATAAGGTCGGCGGAGACGGAGGGAAAAATAGAAACAGCGCTTTGGAGAGCGGCTTTGGCTTGGTCGGCGTGATGGTCCCGCCCTAAAAACTTCAAGGCGTCATTATTAAAAGTCTGAACGCCGAGCGACAAACGATTGACGCCTGCCTGGTAATAATTTGCCCATTTCTGCGCATCAGCATTGGACGGGTTGGCTTCTGAAGCAATCTCAGTCTCGTCATTGAGACCCCAAAGGTTACTTGCGGTTTCAATAAGGGTGCTGACCTCATGGCCTGATAACAGAGACGGTGTTCCACCCCCGAAATGTATGGAGGTGACATATCTCGGACCTGTTTCGGCTCGCCAATATTCTAAGTCTTTGACGATGGCCTTTAGCAGGTCACCATCTGCGCCCTTTGTTTTGTAAACATTGAAATCACAATAGGGGCATATCCTATCGCAATAAGGCCAGTGGATATAAATCGCGAGGGGTGTTGTCACGGAGGTCGCAGGGTTAACCGTGATCAGGAAATTGATCGGCCATAAATTTAGCGAAAGCATCGGCGCGGTGGCTTTTGGCATGTTTCACGGCAGGTTCAATTTCCGCATTCGTCTCGTGTTCGCCTATAGCAATAAAAATTGGGTCATAACCAAAGCCTTTATCACCGCGCGGCGGCCATGTGATGTCACCTTTAATTTTACCTTCATAAACGCGGTCAACGCCGCCCGGCATGGCGAGACATAAAGCGCAAACAAATTGCGCGGAGCGGTCTTTGGAATCGCCCAATTTGTCGTTCACATGCCACATTGCCATATCGAAATCGCGCCCGCCGCCTTCCACGCTCGGCAACACAGCCCACCGCGCGGCGTAAATGCCAGGTTGTCCGTCCAGGGCGGTTACATCAAGGCCGCTGTCATCGGAGAGCGCAGGCAAGCCTGTCGCCTCAGCTGAGGCTCGGGCTTTTAAGCGAGCATTTCCTGCATAAGTGGTTTCTGTTTCTTCTGGCTCAGGGAGGTCTAGATCGGACGCGCTCAGAACCTCTAAGCCAAATGGCTCCAATAAGGCCCTAATTTCTCTGATTTTTCCCTTATTATGCGAAGCCACGACGATTTTAGAGTGACCGACAAGGTCGCGATGGGGCGTAAAAGGGGGCGATGATTGCGTCATAAAAGGCGCTATAGACTGAAATTCCTACGAAAAACAGAGGACTCTGTTCGAAATCCGCATGCCATTACGAAGCCTCTATGGTGCGGGGCTGACAGCAAGGCTTGTATATTTCATCATTATTGTTTATCAATAAGGTATGAAAGAGAATCTCTCCTCAGCGAATGATACGGAAGACTATGACCTCGATGGGGCTAGTGTTGCCGGAAACAGAATTGCTCAAACCTTGCGATTGGCCACTTTGGTCGGACGTGCGGTCTTGGGGTTATCCATTCTCGTCTCGCTTGTTGCCGCTGTTTGGATGGGTGTCTCAACAGGATTTCAAGAAGAATTATTTGAGAAAATCGGGGCCGAGTACAAACCCAGCCATATGGTTTTACCCCTCGCTTGCTTGGTTGTGGCAATCATAGCAGCAGCTTGGTTTTGGGTTCTACATGTGCTTAGCCAAGTTGTGGATACGCTCTTACAGGGTGACCCTTTTGTTCCGACAAATATATCCCGTTTACGACGTATGTGGATCATTATTGCCTTCACAGAAATATTCCGCATGGTTGTGGCCAATATGACAAGTGCATTCTTCCCGGGCGGCGATGAGGGATTGAAAATCAGGATTGGTGTTTGGTTCCTTGTCTTTGTCATTGCAACCTTATCGGAAGCTTTCCGTTATGGAGCTATGATGCGTCGTGACCAAGAGTTGACAATCTGATGACTATTCGTGTGAACCTTGACCGGGTCCTACTGGACCGCCGTATGAGCCTGACCGAATTGGCAGAGCGCGTCGGTATTACTTTGGCTAATTTATCAATCCTGAAAACAGGTAAGGCAAGGGCAGTGCGTTTCTCTACCCTGTCGGCTTTATGTCGAGAACTCGACTGCCAACCTGCGGATATTCTGGTTTACGAACCGGAAGAAGAAAACGGAAAAATGGCCGCCGAATAGGCGGCCTTTTTATTTTAGGGTCGGGAGCTTTGCTTAAGCTTGGACTTTATCGTCTTCTTCTTGAGTCCATTCGCCAACAGATGCTAAGCCGTTCATACGAGCGCGATGATTGAACGCGGTTTGCGCCGCGTCATAGTTTTCGGCTTTACCTTGCCATGCAAAGAGAGCGGATTGCTGTAGCGCGCGTCCATAAGAATAAGTGATTTTCCACGGGAAACCGCCAATTTTGTTCATCATGTCCAAATTGCGCGTGGCTTCTTCATTGTCTTGCCCGCCAGAGAGGAAAGCAATTCCTGGAACCGCAGCTGGAACCGTGTCTTTTAACACTTTAATTGTGCGTTCAGCGATTTCTTCGCGGCTTGGTTGATCGGCGCATTTCTTGCCAGCAACAACCATGTTGGGCTTGAGGATAGTCCCTTCGAGTGCCACGCCTTGTTCATAGAGTTCCGTAAAGAGGGAGTTGAGCGTTCTTTCTGTAATTTCGTGGCAACGCTCAACTGAGTGATGGCCGCCCATGAGAACTTCAGGTTCAACAATAGGCACAATATTGGCTTCTTGGCAAAGCGCCGCATAACGGCCTAAGGCGTGGGTGTTGGCTTTGATGCCGCCGCGCGTAGGCGTCGAGCCGACATATTGATCAGGATGGGAAATTTCCAAGACCGCACGCCATTTGGCAAAACGCGCGCCAAGTTTGTAATATTCTGCCAGGCGTTCCCGTAAGCCGTCTAGTCCTTGAGTAATCGTCTCTCCGGGTCGTCCGGCAAGAGGCGTAGTGCCCATATCAACCTTGATCCCAGGGATAGCACCACTGGCTTCTATAAGGTCAACAAGCTTCGTGCCGTCTTTGGCGCTCTGGCGAATGGTTTCGTCAAATAAAATGACGCCGGAGACGTGTTCTCTCATAGCGTGGTCAGTGCGGAACAACATTTCGCGCCAATTTCGGCGGTTTTCTTCGTTGTTTTCGGTGTTAATTGACGCGAAGCGTTTCCCGATCGTGCCTGTACTTTCGTCTGCTGCCAGTAGCCCTTTCCGGGGAGCAACCATAGCGACGGCGACTTTATTGAGTGCTTCTAAATCCATTTTACGCTCCTATTATTTCTACGCGTCATTTTCTCAAAATCTCTACGCCGGGCAAGATTTTACCTTCCATCCATTCGAGGAAGGCCCCTCCAGCTGTACTGATAAAAGTAAAATCGTCTGACACGCCTGCTTGATTAAGCGCTGAGACGGTATCGCCGCCGCCCGCGACAGCGACAATCTTATCGGTTCGGCACAATTTAGCGGCATATTTAGCCGACTCGACTGTACTGGTATCAAAAGGCGTCAGTTCAAACGCGCCGAGCGGTCCATTCCAGATTAGGGTCTGACTGGCATCCATGGCGTCCATAATTTTATCGACTGTGTCTGGCCCGGCGTCCAAAACCATCTCATCGCCTTTGACGTCATCAAGCGCGCAAACGCGGCTGTCGGCATTCGCTTTGAAGTCTCGGGCAACGACGACATCAACAGGGAGTATGATTTCGCAATTCTCTTTTTTTGCATTTTCCATAATCTCAAGCGCAGTCTCTTTGAGATCCTTTTCGCACAGTGAGGCGCCTACTTTATAGCCTTGCGCATAGAGGAAAGTATTCGCCATGCCGCCGCCAATTACGAGGCGATCAAGGCGGTTTACGAGGTTTCTCAAAAGGTCAATCTTGGTAGAGACTTTCGCGCCGCCAACAATCGCCATGACGGGCTTTTTTGGGATATCCAAAGCGCGGCTGATATGATCCAACTCACGTGCCATAGCGAGACCGGCATAGGCCGGAAGGAATTCAGCTATTCCAGCAGACGAGGCATGGTCGCGATGGGCTGCTGAAAACGCATCCATCACAAATAAATCGCCTAAAGCTGCCATGTCTTTGGCGAGGGCCACATTGCCTTTTGTCTCTCCGGGGTGAAAGCGCGTGTTTTCTAGCAAAAGGACGTCACCTTCGGATAACGTGTTGACGACATCAGGATTTAACGTGTCGCTGAATTGAACAAGGCTGCCCAAGGCCTTTGACAAAGGCGCAACAATAAAGCGTAAGGATAATGCTGGGTCGACTTCGCCTTTCGGACGCCCGAAATGACTGAGCAAGACGATTTTCGCGCCTTTATTCTGTAGGGCTTTAATCGTGGGGAGGGCGGATTTTAGCCGGGTATCGTCTGTCATCTCCCCTGCGTCATTACAGGGAACATTAAAGTCAACGCGGACAAGGGCTGTACTGCCCTTCAAGCTGGCTTCCTCTAATCGGCGAAAATCCATTACGCTATTCCTTGTTGAGGCTTACTGTCTTGCGTATGACCCATCACCCGAGCCACATCAATCATACGGTTAGCAAAGCCCCATTCATTATCATACCAAGCAATCACTTTCACGAGATTGCCATCCAAGGCTTTGGTTAAAAGCGAAGCATATGTCGCGGAACTTGGGTCGTGATTTAAATCCGAGCTCACAAGTGGATTTTCCGAATAACAAATCACCCCTTTCATCTCGCCTTGAGCCGCCGTTTTCATCACAGCGTTCAAATCTTCTGCGGTCGTGTGCATTTCGGGTTGGAACGCTAAATCAATCATCGACACATTGGCGGTGGGGACACGCACGGCAGAACCTGAGAGTTTGCCCATCAGTTCAGGAATGACCAGGCCGACAGCTTTTGCGGCGCCCGTACTGGTTGGAATCATGTTCAATCCGGCGGCGCGCGCACGGTACAGGTCTTTGTGGCTGTTATCCAATATGCGCTGATCTTGGGTGTAACTGTGCACGGTCGTCATAAATCCGCGGCGTATACCAACGGATTCCATAATGACTTTCGCAATGGGCGCGAGGCAATTTGTGGTGCAAGAGGCGCAGGAAATAACTCTATCGTTAGACGTGATATCTTGGTGGTTCACGCCATAGACTATAGTTTTATCAACGTTATCTCCGGGGGCAGAGATTAGAACGGCTTTTGCCCCAGCCTCAAAATGGGGCTGTACGCGCTCTTTGCTGCGGAAAATGCCCGTGCATTCCATAACAATATCAACATCCAATGCGCCCCAATCAATCTCGGCGGGGTCGCGGAAATGGGTCATACGGATGCGGCCTCGGCCGTAATCCATCCACGCTGTGCCATTATCTTCTCCGGTTTCGACCGTAGCGCCGAAACGACCATGCACACTGTCATAGCGTAAAAGA